>LBCX01000125.1 GCA_001657575.1 Bacteroidales bacterium Barb4 | reverse complement strand
ACCGGAATTGCGGACGCAGAAGCGTTCGCCGACGCGACCGTTGATGAATACTTCGCCGGTGGTGGCACCGTAAAGCAGGGTGTTGCCGGCGATGGTGTTGTTTTCGGCTGTAAAAGTGGAGCGAGCGGGGGGCATGAGGCTGATGCGTCCGCCGCTGAGTCCTTTGCCGAGGTAGTCGTTGGCTTCGCCTTCGAGGCGGAAGTGGACGCCGCGGGCGAGGAAAGCTCCGAAACTTTGTCCGGCGGAACCTTTGAATTTGATGTTTATCGTGCCGTCGGGGAGTCCGTCGTTGCCGTAGCGTTTGGCGATTTCACCGGAGAGCATGGCTCCTACGGCACGGTCGGTGTTGACAATGGCGTAGTCGAGGGATACTTCCTGCTTGGAGACAATGGCGGACTGGGCGTTGCGGATGATGTCAAGGTCTTTTACGCCGCTGATGAGGTGGATTTGGTCGGTTGTGTGGCGGATGGCGTTGGTGGCGGTCTGTTCGGGATAATGGAGCAGGCGGGAGAAATCGACAAGATCGTGTTTGGTGATACCGTCGGAGGGTTTGCGGACGATGAGGTCGGTGCGCCCGACAATGTCGTTGAGTTTCTTAAAGCCCATTTCGGCGAGGTGTTCGCGGACTTCTTCGGCGAGATAGGTGAAGAAGTTTACGAGGTATTCGTAGCGTCCGGTGAAGCGTTTGCGCAGTTCCTCGTCTTGCGTGGCTACGCCGACGGGGCAGGTGTTGACGTGGCATTTGCGCATCATCACGCAGCCCAACACAATGAGGGCGGAGGTAGCAAAGGCGTATTCTTCGGCTCCCAGCAGGGTCATAAGAATGATGTCGCGACCGGTTTTCAGCTGTCCGTCGGTTTGCAAACGTACCTGTCCGCGCAGGTTGTTGATGACGAGGGTCTGCTGTGTTTCGGACAGTCCGAGTTCGGGCGGCAGTCCGGCGTAGCGGATGGAACTCATCGGGGAGGCTCCCGTTCCGCCTTCGGCACCGGAGATGATGATGCGGTCGGCTTTCGCTTTGGCTACACCGGCGGCGATGGTTCCCACGCCGCTTTCGGCTACGAGCTTGACGCTGATTTCGGCGGTCGGATTGACGTTTTTGAGGTCGAAGATGAGCTGTGCCAAGTCCTCGATGGAATAGATATCGTGATGAGGAGGCGGAGATATGAGGGAGATGCCGGGGATGGAATGGCGGGTGCGGGCGATGATGTCGTTCACTTTGTAGCCGGGCAGTTGTCCACCTTCACCCGGCTTCGCGCCTTGAGCGATTTTGATTTGTATTTCATCGGCATTCACGAGGTATTCGGTGGTTACACCGAAACGTCCGGAGGCTACCTGCTTGATGGCGGAGCGCAAGGTTGTGCCGTCTTCGCGCGGGATGAAACGGGCAGGGTCTTCGCCACCTTCGCCGGTGTTGCTGCGCCCTTTTATCTTGTTCATGGCGATTGCCATTGCTTCGTGGGCTTCGCGGCTGATAGAACCGAAACTCATGGCACCGGTGACGAAATGTTTCATGATTTCGGAAGCCGGTTCTACCTTATCTATAGGGATAGGCGTACCACTTGATTTTATTTGGAGGAAGTCGCGCAGGAAGATGGGATGTTCCTTTTCATTGACAAGGCGGGAGTATTCCTTAAACTTCTTGTAACTGCCCAAGCGGGTGGCTAATTGCAGGGCGGTGATGGTTTCGGGATTCCATGCGTGTTTTTCGCCATCCTTGCGGTAAGCGTACAAGCCGCGATGTTCAAGTATGGTGTCGGGCTGTTTGGCGTAGCCCTCGTTATGCAGGGCGATGACGTCGGCAGCCAGTTCGTCCAGACGGATACCGCCAATCTTGCTTGTCGTTCCGCCGAAATAGGCGGTTATCAGGTCACTGCTAAGTCCGACGGCTTCAAAAAGGCGGGCACCGCGATAGCTTCGGATGGTGCTGATGCCCATCTTGCTCATTACCTTGAACAAGCCTTTGCAGACGGCTTTGATGTAGTTCTTGCGAGCCGTGGCATAGTCCAATTGCAGTTCTTTCCTTTCCACCAATTCATCAATGATGGCGAAAGCCATGTAGGGATTAACGGCACTTGCGCCGTAGCCCAGCAGGAGGGCGGCGTGCATGACTTCACGCATTTCACCGGTTTCAACAACCAAGGCAGTCTGTACGCGCTTCTGCACAGAGATAAGGTGATGATGAACGGCACTGACGGCGAGCAGGGAAGGGATGGGAGCGTGCGTTTCATCCACATTCCGGTCGCTTAATATAATGTAGTTTACACCTTCGGCAACCGATTGTTCCGCCAGAGCACAGAGCCTGTCCAAAGCGGCTTTCATGCCGTCGCGCCCCTTGTCTTTGTCAAAAATCATGGGGAGCTTGAGGGATTTGAAGCCCTTGTAGCGAATGTTGCAAAGCAAATCCAACTGGGTGTTGGTCAGTATCGGATGTTCGAGGCGAACCATTTTGCAGTGCGACTCGTCGGGGGTGGTAATTCCGTTGCCCACGGCACCGATGTATTCGGTAAGGCTCATCACAAGCTCTTCCCTGATAGGGTCAATGGGCGGGTTGGTCACCTGCGCAAATTGTTGGCGGAAATAGTTGAACAGTATCTGCGGCTGCTGGGAAAAGACGGCAAGCGGCGCATCGTTGCCCATCGAGCCGGTCGGCTCGGCACCGGCACTGCTCATCGGGGCGATGATGCGTTCAATGTCTTCGCGGCTGTATCCGAAGGCACGGAGCAGGCTGTCGTAATCCTTTTCCTTGTGGGATACCTTGCGACCCGATTTGAGTTCGTTCAGTTCCACGCGGTTGTTTGCCAGCCAATTTCGGTAAGGATGCGCATCGGAAAGTTGCTTCTTTATTTCCCCGTCATAATATACCTTGCCTTCTTCCGTGTCGATAAGCAAAATCTTGCCCGGCTGGAGGCGCCCCTTTTCCTTAATCTCGCCGGCTTCAAAGCTCATCACGCCGACTTCGGAAGCGACAATCATCATGTCGTTTTTGGTGATAAGATAACGGGCGGGGCGCAAACCATTGCGGTCAAGCATACCGCCGGCATACCGTCCGTCGCTGAACATCAGGGCGGCGGGACCGTCCCAAGGCTCCATCAATATGGAATGATATTCGTAGAAGGCTTTCAAGTCTTCCGATATGGGATTCTTCTCGTTGAAGTTTTCGGGCACCAGCATCGCCATTGCATGGGGCAGACTCATGCCGGAGGCAACAAAAAACTCCAGCACGTTATCCAACGAGGCACTGTCGCTCATGCCCGGTTGCACGATGGGGCGTATCTCATCCATATTGGGAATGCCCGGCGTGGAGAGGACGCTTTCGCGGGCTTCCATCCAACCCCGATTTCCGCGTATCGTATTGATTTCCCCGTTATGCGCCAGCAGGCGAAAAGGCTGCGCAAGGCTCCATGTGGGAAAAGTATTGGTGCTGAAGCGCGAATGCACAAGGGCAATGCCGCTCGTGAAATACTGGCTGACCAAATCGGGATAATAATGCCGCAACTGCATCGTTTCCAACATGCCCTTATAGACAATATTTCGGGTGGACAAAGAGGCAATGTAGAAATCGCGCTGCGTGTCCAAAGACAACTTGCCAACGTGATTCTCAATCCGTTTGCGGACAATGTAAAGTTTCAGTTCAAACGTCTGCTGATCATTGCAGCCGGTGATAAACAACTGCTTGATGTCCGGTTCGTTATCCAACGCCTCTTGTCCCAGAATGGTTGAATTGACAGGCATTTTGCGCAGGTGCATCAACGTCAGCCCTTCCTTCTCAATCTCTTCAATCATGATGCGAAGGATGGCGGACTGCTTTTCCTCTTCCTTCGGCAGGAAAACGAGGCCAGTGCCGTACTTCCCTTTTTCCGGCACGGGGATGCCTTGCAGGAGAATAAACTCGTGTGGGATTTGCACCATGATGCCGGCACCGTCGCCCGTCTTGTTGTCGGCACCTTCCGCCCCTCGGTGACGCATGTTTTCCAGCACTTTGAGTGCCGATTCTACTATCTCGTGGGACTTTTCCCCGCGTATGTTTACAATCATACCCACACCGCAGGCGTCCTTCTCGTAGGAAGGGTCGTATAATCCCTGCCCTGTGACAAAATGGTTTCTTTCTTGCATATTGATTTACTATATGTTTGTATAATGCGTATTGTGCTGTCAAATTGTTTGGCAAAAGTAGTTAATTATTCTATTTAATGAAGTACAGGGGTGATTTTTTGGACATAGGAACATTTTGAACAGTTTATAGCGTTTTTTTGGCTAATAGTATGCGTATTTTTTAGCCCTGCCGAAAATAGTACCTTTGCCTCCATGAACAACCCTCTCTTTTATACATCCCTGTCCATCCTCCTCCTCATCCTGTTTACAGTCAGCCTGACCTACGGTGCCGTCCCCATCCCGATAGACCAAACCATAGACATCCTCTTAGGCAAAGAAACAGACCGGGAAGCATGGCGCAGCATCATACTCCAAGCCCGCTTGCCGCAAGCCGTAACCGCCCTCTTTGCCGGCGCATCCCTTGCCGTCAGCGGTCTCCTCTTGCAAACACTCTTCCGCAACCCTCTGGCCGGTCCCTCCATACTCGGCATCAGCGACGGTGCAAACCTCGGCGTTGCTATCGTCATGCTCTACCTCGGCGGCTCGCTCCGCCAACTGACCGGACAAGCTGTTAGCAACTACATGGCTGTCATCCTCGCAGCCTTCGCCGGTGCCTGCCTGATCTTGGGCATCATTATCTACTTCTCTTCCAAAGTAAAAAACAACGCCATGCTGCTCATCATCGGCATCATGGTCGGCTACCTCGCCTCCTCCGTCATCTCCATACTCAACTACTACGCCGCCGCAGACAAAGTGCGCACCTTCGTCCTGTGGGGTTTGGGCAACTTCTCCGGCGTATCCGCCGCGCAATTACCCTATTTCATACTTTTCTCCCTTGCCGGACTGTTATTCGCCGCCCTGCTGATAAAACCCCTGAACGCTCTGCTACTCGGCGAACTGTATGCCGCCAACCTGGGCATCCGCATCAAACGAACCCGCGCTTTCATACTGGTATGCACCGGTCTGCTGACTGCCATAACCACTGCCTTCTGCGGCCCCGTCTCATTCATCGGGCTCGCCGTCCCCCACATCGCCCGCCTGATGTCGGGTTCTTCCAACCATAAGGTACTCGTACCCGTCACCATGCTTACCGGCTCCTGCATCGCCCTGTTGTGCAACATCCTGATGATCGTCCCCGGCACAAACCTCATCCTCCCCCTGAACGCCGTCACTCCCTTCCTGGGTGCCCCCGTCATCATATACGTAATAGTAAACCGCAAAAACATCCGCCACTTCGAGTAGCAAATGCCCGCCATAAAATCTTTTATGAAATGACCCCTCCCGCCATAGAAACCACCGACCTCTGCATCGGATACCGCCTTTCAGGCGGACATCAGAAAATCATTAGCCAATCACTCGACTTGCAACTCCGCACCAGCGAAGTCACCTGCCTACTCGGACTAAACGGTGCCGGTAAATCCACCCTGCTGCGCACCCTCTGCGGCTTCCAGCCTCCCTTAGGGGGCAGCATCCGCCTCATGGACAAACCCGTCACCGACTATTCGCAAACCGGACTGTCACTTACCATCGGCGTCGTCCTGACTGAAAAAACAAATGCCGGCGGAATTACCGTCTATGACCTTGTATCCCTCGGTCGCCATCCTTATACGGGCTTCTTCGGTCAACTGCGAAAACAAGACCGCCAAATCATTGAAGAATCACTCGAAGCCGCCGGCATCTCCCCAAAAGCCCATAACCGTATCGCCGAATTGAGCGACGGTGAACGCCAAAAAGCCATGATAGCCAAAGCTCTCGCGCAACAATGCCCCGTCATCATCCTTGACGAACCTACCGCCTTCCTCGATGTAACCGGCAGAATTGAAACAATGGCACTGCTCCGCAAACTCGCCTCCGAACAGCAAAAAGCCATCCTCCTCTCCACGCACGACCTCGACCTCGCCATCCAAACCGCCGACTGCCTCTGGCTGCAACAGCAAGACCGCCCCATGACCTGCGGTACTCCCGAAGACCTCATCCTGAACGGTGCTTTCGAACTCTTCTTCCAAAAGAAAAACATCGTATTCGACCCTTCCACAGGCAAACTGAACACTGAATCCCCCACCCTGCCCGTCGGTGTGGAAGGCGACTTCCTCACCTCCTACTGGGTAGGAAACGCCCTCATCCGAAACGGCTACCGCCCTTCTCCTATCCAAAAAGAATACACAAACATCAACTGCCTCTCTCCCCACCAACTCATCATCACCCACCCCGACGGAACTACCCGCGAAGCCTGCTCCGTACAATCCCTCCTCCGCCTGTTCCGTACCAACCAACAAGTTTCCCAAGTATGAGCTTCCGTTTACTTATCTCCGATTAACCCGCCTACCTGCTTTTAGCTATCCCTCCTCCCTCAATATACCTAAAAATGGCTATTGCGGCACGTGTCCGTCCACCTTTCCTTTGCGGCGAATATAAAATAAATGTATTATGAGCAGGATTGGTATTTTTTACGGTTCAACGAGCGGCACTACAAAGGAAGTTGCCAAACGGATTGCAAAGAAATTGGAGGTGGACGGCAAGGACGTTCACGATGTAGCTTCGGCACGGGCAATAGAGGATTTGGGACTTTATGACGTCCTGCTCTTCGGCAGTTCGACTTGGGGCGTGGGCGATTTGCAGGATGATTGGGATGAGTTTGTCAAAGTTGTCGGTTCGGCGGATTTGTCGGGGAAGAAGGTGGCGTTGTTCGGATGCGGCGATTCATCCTCATACTCGGACTCTTTTTGTGATGCTCTGGGGATCATTTACAAGGCGATTGAAGGGAAAGCGACCGTCATCGGATTTACCGCTACGGAGGGTTATTCCTTCGACTCGTCCGAGGCGGTGATTGACGGGCAATTCGTCGGGCTGGCTTTGGATGAGGAAAACGAAAGCCGCCTTTCGGAGCAACGGATAGACCAGTGGGTAACACAATTGAAAGCGGAGCTATGAGAATTTATACTTGCAACACTTGTTCCAAAATACACCTCGAAGCGGGGAATGTCCTCGTTCATTTCCCTGCTTTGGAGAATTTGCGGATATACATGGATTACCTCGAATCGGTTGATGTACCGTATTATGCGGCTATCAACAGTAAAAAGGGGCTGGAAAAGGTGATCATCCTGCCGGTAGGGGAAACGGCTGTCAATATGGCTTTCACCGTGCAGGAGTTTGAGATGTTGAAGGATACCGTCCGTGATTATCTGACGGGGGAAGCGGGAAAGGCGGAAGCGGTTGCCGTATGCGGAGGGCAACAGCTTTCGTCAGCACCGACAGGGCATAGGGATGACTGGTATTTTATTTTTCAGATGAAATAGTCGTTTCGCCCTTCCACGTCCATCGTCATTACGTAGTCATTCATATAATATCCGTTGCCGATGGCATAATCCCGCTCACCCGCTTGCTGGAAACCTATATGTTTGTAGAAGCCGACGGCGGGGTTTTCACGGTTTACATATAATAGAATGGTAAAAGGAGCGAGGCGGATGCTTTTCAGCCAAGCAACGCCCTGTTCAATGAGGTAACGCCCTATGCCTGTACCGTGTGTACAGGGTAGGGCGTACACTTTTTGGAAGATGCAGGTGTTGTCGTCCCGCTGCTCGACGGACAAATAGCCGGAGGGGATGCCATCGGCGGAGACGATGAAGTAACGGTGATGCAGTTCCGTCATCTGTTTGAGGATATTGTCGGGGGCATACATCCTGTCAAACATATAGCGGGATTGCTCTTCCGACAGGATGTTTCCGTAGGTTTCATGCCATATCTTGGAAGCCAGACTGTTGATGAGAAAGCGGTCGTTTATATCGGCGGGGCGGAAGGAAAACATAGTGTTTGCTTTATATAACGGGCGCAAAGTTAATCAGTTGTCCGGCATATTGCGTAACAAATGAATAAACTGCTAATTGGCAAAGCATTTTCTATTTTAAGAAACTGTTTAAACTTTAGAGTTTGTTTCTGTTAAGTACCAAGTTCCTGCAGAACTACGGTGCCGATGTGGCACAGAAGCCCTGAAAGGGCAAGAGATTTCAGCCCCACATTCCGCTGCGCTGCATGTGGGGTCAGCGGAATGATAGCGACAAGGGAGTTCTGAAAGAACGATAAATATATATATATTGTTACAGGTTGCATTGTAAATATGATTTGTATTTGTATCATCCTTTCAGGATTTCATCAGGGCGTTCTTTCCGTAACCCCACATTCCGCTCCGCTCCATGTGGGGCTGAAATCCGGCGTCCTTGCAGGACTCCACCGTGTCGCCCTTTCCATAACCCCACATTCCCCGACGCTTTACGTCGGGCTGAAATCTTGAACCCCTATTCTTATGATTCACGCAAGTGCATTAACATAATTTTTTTGATAATCCTGATT
>LBCX01000439.1 GCA_001657575.1 Bacteroidales bacterium Barb4 | reverse complement strand
GAAAAGAGTATGGATATTTATTTTATCCCTAACAGGGTTTGAAACCCTGTTAGGGGATAGGGTGTGGAAGTTGCCTGTCTCCTAACTTCCAACTCCCAACTTCTATCTCGGATTATTAGTTGAAACTTTGATAAACGTTGGTGAAGATGTCTTCCATCAGCTTCAGTCCGCCGTGATAGCCGGCGTAGGTGCTGTGCAGGATGACCTTTTCCTTGATCGGGACACTGATGCAAAGGAAGTTGCCGTCGAGCTTGCGGGCGAGCTTCTTCTCGAAGATGCTGCCGATGATAAGCGGTGCGCCGGCGAAGTCTTCCTCTTCTATCTGGCGGTGAACGTCGTAACCGTCCGCAGAGAAGACAACGTCGGCTTCTATGCCGTAGCTGAAATCCTTGAAATAGTCTGCCACCCGTTCTTGGTGCTCTTCGGGCACGCCTTCGGTGATGAACTGCTTGTTGGGCATCAGTCCGAGGTCGTTGATCAGGAACTTGGAGACGGCGAGGGCATTGGCAGCAGTGGTGACGGTGGTAAACATCTTGGAAGCTGTGCGGTTCTCAAAGAAGATGTCCACAGAGCGTTCGAGGTAGTAGTAGTATTCCTTTTCGTGCTTTTCGACAAGGGCTTCCACGTGGTTGCGGTCAAGACCGGCAAAGTCGCTGACGGCACGCAGGAAGGCGGATGTCTCATGTGCCCCGATCGGCAGGGTGGGATAGTGGAGGAAGGGGGTGCCGAACTTCTCTTGCAGCAGCTGCATGTTTTCCAAGCCCACCCACGGGGATACCAGCAGGTTGAACTCCGCCTGCGGCACTTTGTCCACGTTCTCAATGCCTCTGAACTCGCCGAAAATGCTGTTGGGGGTCAGTCCCAATTCGCTCACAAGGTTTTCCAGCTCGCGGATATTGCCCAGCCAGTAGGGGTCGTAGGAGGGGACGGGACCCCAGATATTGACCAAGCCCTTTATCGCGTCGCCTTGTGGCTTGCGGGTGAGGTATTGGTTGATGAGGGAGTTGATGACCCATTCATGCCCTTGGATGTTGGTGCCCTTGAAGCCGGGGGTGCTGACGGAGATGATCGGCTTTTCGGCATTGGCAAATTCGCTGACAACGCGGTCGATGTCGTCACCTACGATTTCGGTGGTACAGCCGGAAAGGACAACGAAGAGGTCGCCGTCCATTACCTTGAGGGAGTTTGTGATGACCTCGCGCAGTCTGTCCTCGCCACCGAAGACGATTTCGGTTTCGCCGATGTTGGTGCAGGGGTAGGTTTGCGGGTTGAGATAGCCGGAGTCGCCGGTTGTGCCAGCGATGGTACCTGCCAGCTTGCCGGCACAGCCGGGCCCGGCGTGTATCACGGGGATGGCTCTGTTGATTGCCTGAACGCTCTGCATGGCACCCAGGGCACATACATATCGGGGTTCGTCTAATATTTTCATCTTAATGTAGAAGTTAGGAGATAGGAGTTAGAAGTTGGGAGATGGCGTTGCACAGATGCCCCGAAGGGGCAAGAGATTTCAGCCCCACATGGAGCGGAGCGGAATGTGGGGGGATGTGGGGTTTATGGAAAGGGCGACCCAATGAAATCCTGAAAGGATACAAGATTTCAGCCC
>LBCX01000124.1 GCA_001657575.1 Bacteroidales bacterium Barb4 | reverse complement strand
GCTGAGGCTGTTGCCGACCGCCGACAGTTGGATAGCGAGCTGTATGCGTTGAACGAGCGTGTGAACCGACTCTTTTTCGGCTGCCTTTTGCAAGATGAGCTGATTCGGCGGAACGAGCTTCTGCAAAAGGAATGGCAAATCAATCTTGACCGCATTGAGGCGATGACGGAGAACGGGACGGCGAACCTGTCAGACTGCGAGAGCGTGGAGGTGGAGTTGCTGAACGCCCGTCAAAAGGCTGTCGAGCTGGAAGCCTCCCGCGCGGCGTTCGGGCAGATGCTTGCCGCTTTGACGGGGCTTTCTGTGGAGGGGATTGTGCTGGAAATGCCTCCCCTGCCGAATAATAATTTCTCTGTGGAAATCAATCGTCCCGAACTGAGGGCTTTTGAGGCGCAGAGTGCTTTGGCGGAAGCCCGTAACAGGCAGATTGATGCGGGACTGATGCCGCGCGCGGGTGCTTTTGTGCAGGGTGGGTACGGGCGACCGGGCTTGAATATGCTTGAGGACGGGTTTGGTGCTTTCTATGTCGCCGGTCTGCGTCTTTCGTGGAACATCGGGAAGTTATATACGCTGAAAAGCGATCGCAGCAAAGTGGGCATTGCCCTGAAAGAGATTGACGCGCGGCGGGAGACGTTTCTTTTCAACACCCGCCTGCAACTGCTGCAAGAGGATACGGAAATACATAAAACGCAGGCACTTGTACAATCTGACGAGGATATTATCCGCCTGCGCACCCGCCTCAAAGAGGCTGCCGAGGCGAAGCTGGCGAACGGGGTTATTTCCGTCACCGACCTTATTCGCGAGATTAATGCGGAGGATATGGCGCGGCAATCGGTAGCCGTACACCGCATACAGCAGCTGATGGCGGCTTATGCCAAACGGCTAACGGTGAATGATTAACGATTCAACCCCTAACAAGGTTTCAAACCTTGTTAGGGGTAAACAATTTATAATTAAAAATCAGATGACAAGAAAGAGTTGTTTTATAGGGATTATGGGGATTATGGGGATTGTTGCAGCGGGGCTTGTGTCCTGCGGTAACGGCAAGGACGGATTTGATGCGACGGGGACATTTGAGGCAACAGAAATACTTGTGTCCTCCGAGGCAAGCGGGAAGATAATGGCGTTGGACATTAAGGAGGGGGAACGGCTGGAGGCGGGGGCTTTTGCCGGTTATATTGATACGACCCAGCTTTATCTGAAAAAGAGGCAACTGTCTGCCGGTTTGCGCTCTGTTGATATTCGCAAGCCGGACATCCGTAAGCAGATTGCGGCGTTGGAGCAGCAGATTGCTACTGCCAAGACCGAACAGCAGCGCATGGAGAATCTGGTGCAGGCGAAGGCGGGCAATCAAAAGCAATTAGACGATATTACGAACAACATCAAGCTGCTGCAAAGACAGTTGGATGCCCAATACTCCACGCTTGACAAGACGGCAGGGGCTTCCGATGCCGAGGCGGAATCGCTGCAATACCAGATTATGCAGCTTGACGATTTGATGGAGAAGAGCCGCATTGTCAATCCGCGCACGGGGACTGTCCTTGTCAAATATGCCGAGCAGGGGGAGGTGACGGCTCCGGGCAAACCGCTTTACAAGATTGCGGATACGGAACTTCTTTATCTGCGGGCTTATATTACGGCGGGACAGTTATCGCGCTTGAAGCAGGGGCAGGAGGTGAAGGTGTATGCCGATTTCGGCAGCGACAGCCGCGAGTATGCGGGCACTGTTGCTTGGGTGTCCGACAAGTCCGAGTTTACCCCGAAGGGGATACAGACGAAGGACGAGCGGGCGAACATGGTGTATGCCATCAAGGCGGCGGTGCGGAATGACGGCTATTTGAAAATCGGGCAGTATGGGGAGATCGTCTTTGAACCATGAACCAGATTGAGATAGAGCATATCACGAAGTCTTACGGGAACGTTCCCGCTCTTCGGGATATATGCCTGCGGATAGAGAGCGGGGAACTGTTCGGGCTTATCGGCCCAGACGGGGCGGGGAAAACGACGCTGTTCCGCATCCTTACCACGCTGCTTTTGGCGGACGAGGGGCGTGCGGCGGTCTGCGGATTGGATGTGGTGAAAGATATGGCGGCTGTCCGGCGGATTGCGGGGTATATGCCGGGGCGGTTTTCCCTGTATCAGGATTTGACGGTGGAAGAGAATCTGACGTTTTTCGCTACGGTCTTTCATACGACCGTCAGGGAGAATTACGAGCTTATCAGGGATATATATGTGCAGATCGAGCCGTTCAAGAAGCGGCGGGCGGGGAAGCTGTCAGGGGGGATGAAGCAGAAGCTGGCTCTTTGCTGTGCGCTGATACACCGCCCCCAAGTGCTTTTTCTGGATGAGCCGACGACGGGGGTTGACCCTGTTTCCCGCATGGAGTTTTGGGATATGCTGGACAGGCTGAAAGAGCAGGGGATTACTGTGATGGTTTCCACGCCTTATATGGATGAGGCTTCCCGTTGCAATCGGATTGCCCTGATGCGCGGCGGGCAGTGTTTGCAGACAGATACGCCGGACGGCATCCGCGCTTCTTTCGGCAAGACGCTTTGGGCGGTTCGTGCTGCAGATATGTATCATCTGCTTGATGACCTGCGGGCGTTTTCTGCCGCCTTTTCCTGCTATGCTTTTGGGGATACGCATCATCTGACCTTGAAAGAGGAGGCAAACGAAAAGGAACTTGCGGCGTATTTGCAACAGAAAGGGCATACGAATATCCGTATCAAAACGATTCTGCCGACTATCGAAGACTGCTTTATAATGAACGATGAATGCCGGAACGATGAATAAGGTAATAGAGACGCGACTGCTTACCAAACGCTTTGGGAGCTTTACGGCTGTGAACGGGATAAGTTTTGAGGTGTCAGAAGGGGAGATATTCGGTTTTCTCGGAGCCAACGGGGCGGGGAAGACGACGGCGATGCGTATGCTCTGCGGCCTGTCTGTGCCGACATCGGGCGAAGCACGTGTCGCAGGCTGTGATGTTTATAAAGAGACTGAACAGATTAAGCGGCATATCGGCTATATGAGCCAGAAGTTCTCGCTTTACGGCGACCTGAAAGTGTGGGAGAATATCCGGCTCTTCGGCGGAATATACGGTTTGCGGGGGAAACAGATTGCGGCAAAGACGGATGAGCTTCTTCATGATCTGAATCTTGAAAGTGAGCGCAATACATTCGTCGATTCTCTTCCGCTGGGGTGGAAGCAGAAGTTAGCCTTTTCCGTTGCCGTCATCCATGAGCCGCGCATTGTATTTTTGGATGAGCCTACCGGCGGAGTAGATCCTATTACCCGCCGACAATTCTGGGAGCTTATCTACAAAGCGGCGAATCGCGGCATTACGGTATTTGTCACTACGCATTATATGGATGAGGCGGAATATTGCAACCGCGTTTCCGTCATGGTGGACGGCTACATTGAGGCATTGGATACGCCCGAAGCCCTTAAAGCACGGTTTGAGGCGGACAGTATGGGGCAAGTATTCCATGCGCTGGCACGGCGTGCCCGGCGGAGCGAATGAGAGTAAAGACCACAAAAGATTTTAGCTCAGCTCTTCCTCTTTTGCGCACAACCGGAGCATCCGGCGCAGGGATTGCCGGATTTGGGGCGGGTAAAGGCAGTATAGATTTTATAAGCAATCCATGCTGCCAAGCCGACCGCCACAAGTATGATTGCTATTTCCTGCCACATAAGCCGTTGCCTTGTTATATAAACAGATTAATGAGGTAGTAAAACAGCATCGCCATTATTGCACTGACGGGGATGGTCAGTATCCAAGCCACAAGCAGATCTTTCGTAACCCCCCACCTTACGGCGGAAAGGCGTTTGACGGAGCCTACGCCGATGATGGCACCGGAAATAGTATGTGTGGTGCTTACGGGAATTTTGAGTATTTCAGTGATGAACAGGGTGATGGCTCCCGACATATCGGCTACGACACCTTCCAGCGGAGTGATTTTGGTAATCTTGGTGCCCATCGTCTTTACAATCCGCCAGCCGCCAGACATCGTCCCGAAGGCGATCACCGTGAAGCAGGAAAATGGTACCCACGTAGGTATGGCAGTTATATCCGCAATATGCCCCGTGGCAAAGAGTGCGGCGGCAATGATACCCATCACCTTTTGCGAGTCGTTCAGCCCGTGCCCTATGCAGAAAAGCGCGGAGGCAATCAGCTGAAGCCGGCGAAACCACATCTCAGCTTTATGGAAGCGGGCTTTTTTCCAGAGATTCAGCGTGGTGTACATCAATATAACCGCCGTGAGCATACCAATCAGCGGTGCCAAAATGATAAACGACGCTATTTTAAGGATAACCAACCCCTGCACGGACGAAAACCCCGCACTTGCAACAGCCGCTCCTGCAAACCCTCCGATCAGCGTGTGCGACGACGAAGAGGGTATCCCCATCCGCCACGTAAACAGGTTCCAGAAGATAGCGGCAATAATCCCCGCCAGAATGACAGGCAACGTGATAAATTCCGGCAAGACCGTCTTCGCCACTGTGTTGGCTATCCCGAACTCCCCGATGATATATTTGGCAATAAAGAAAGCGGTAAAATTGAAGAAAGCTGCCCAGATGACAGCTTGGAAGGGGGTTAATACTTTGGTTGATACTATGGTTGCCACCGAGTTGGCGGCGTCGTGAAAACCGTTTATGAAGTCAAAAATTAAGGCTAAAGCAATAATGGTAATTAATAATGTCATTGCCGTAATTGTTATGAATACTTGATGATTACCGTGCGAATGATTTTCCCGACAGCCCGTTCCGCATCGGTAGCCCGCTCCAGTTCGTGAAGGATTTCCTTGAGCTTGATCACTTCGATGGCATCTTTTTCATGTTCAAACAGGTCAATGATGAATTCTTCGTACACATCATCCGCTTTCCGCTCGACGGTCACTAATTGAGCACTGTATTCCTTGATTTTTTCCGGTCTTTTCTTGAAAGAGTCCAACTCATCCAATGCCTGCGCCAGATAGCCTGCCGATTCGTGCACCAGCTTGGCAAGTTCAACGGCACTCGCCGGTAAGGCTTTGGGCTTGTAGAGCGTGATGCGCTTGGCGCAACTGTTCACCAAATCCACCACATCGTCCAACGTGGAGGATATTTGCCCGATGTCTTCCCTGTCGAAAGGGGTAATAAAGGTATTGTTAAGGGCTTCAAAAATACGGGTTTGGACAAGGTCGGCGGCTTGTTCCTGCTCTTTCACCTGCCGATACAGCTCAACAGCTTCTTCGTGGCTGGCAGCCTGCACACATTTGACGGCTAAATCGGACACCGACACGATAATCGCTCCCATCTCTTTGAGCATCAGGAAGAATTTATCTTCTTTCGGCTTCAGCTTTTCAAGTAAGTTGTTCATGTATGATTATTTAGTTCTACAATGCCGAAATGGAAACAGTTTTTAGAGGCGCACAAAAGTAAGAAAATCGGTTACACCACCTTGCCTTTACCAAAAATTCCTCAGAGCGGCAACCGCCCCACATGAAGCGAAGTAGAATTTTTACAGCAATGTTTCACCTTTTCAATTACTCTAATTTTAATGCGTTGACCCTGAAACGGGATATTTCGAGACTTGCATAATAGCTGGCTTTACTTATCTTTGCCGCCTTTTATTGCCCTCCCTTATTATAATGTTATATATTTTCTGTTTACCCACCTACATAGCACTTGAAATCTAATGACACAAATGGTTGACTTGCACAAGCAGTACCTCCGGATAAAAGACGAGGTGAACACCGCGATACAGACGGTTCTTGACGACTGTGCCTTTATCAACGGTCCGCAAACGGGGGAGTTTGCCCGCGAGCTTGCCGGCTATTTGAATATTCCCCATGTTATTCCCTGCGCCAACGGGACGGATGCGTTGCAGATTGCCTTAACGGGCTTGGGACTGAAAGCCGGTGACGAGGTGATTGTTCCTGCCTTTACGTATGCGGCGGCTGTTGAGGTAATTCTTCTGCTGGGCATGACTCCCGTTTTGGTGGATGTTGATCCGGCTACCTTTAATATTGATGCGAAGCAGGTCGAGCAGACTATTTCTTCACGCACGAAGGCGATTGTCGTTGTTCACTTATTCGGGCAGTGTTGCGATATGGAGCGTATCATGGGGGTTGCTTCCAAATACAATCTGTTTGTCATTGAGGACAATGCGCAATCGTTGGGGGCAACTTATACGTTCTCCGACAAGTCTGTCAAATACGCGGGAACGATGGGGCATATTGCCACTACGTCCTTTTTCCCGACAAAGCCTTTGGGCTGTTACGGCGACGGAGGGGCGATGATGACCGCCGACAGTGCATTGGCGGAGCGTGTACGCAAGATTGCCAATCACGGGCAGGAACGGAAGTACCATCATCAGATTATTGGTTGCAACTCCCGTCTGGACACGCTTCAAGCCGCCATTCTGCAAGTGAAGTTGAAATACATTGATTCCTTCACGGAAGCCCGCCGGCAGGTCGCCCACCACTACGATGAGGCTTTTCGGGAATGCCGCCATATCGTGACGCCTGTCAAGCCCTCCTATACTTCGCACATCTATCATCAATATACGCTGAAAGTGAACAACGACAAGCGCAATGCGTTGCAAGCCTATTTGGAAGGGAAGGGTATCCCGAGCAAGGTTTACTATCCGATGGCAATACAGGAACAGGCGGCTTTCAGGGTGCTGGTGCGCACCACGCAACCCATCCGGGAAGCTACGCGCCTGAGCCGTTGCGTCCTCTCGCTGCCTGTCCATACGGAGATGACGCAGGACGAGCAGGCGCGTATCATTGATGCTGTCCGCCGCTATGAATAAAGGCTGCGGCATTCGCTTCGCCGTGGTCGGTTGCGGACATATCGGGAAGCGTCATGCTGAAATGATTTCCCGCGACCCGAAAGCTGAGCTTGCAGCCTTATGTGATATTCGTCCGCGCGGGGAGTTGGGGGTTGAGGCGTATGATGTTCCTTTTTTTTCTTCCTTGGAAATATTAATAGCGGCTAAGGCGGAGTTGGCGATTGATGTGGTCACGATCTGCACGCCCAACGGTTTACATGCCGGTATGGCTGTTCGTGCCGTAGAAGCCAGTTGTCATGTGGTAATTGAGAAGCCGATGGCATTGACCCTGTCCGATGCGGAGAAGGTGGTCTTTGCTTCGCTGAAATACAACCGGCAGGTGTTCTGTGTGATGCAAAACCGCTATTCGCCCCCTTCCGTGTGGATAAGGGAAATGGTTGATTCCGGTCGGTTGGGGAATATCTACATGGTACAGCTGAATTGCTATTGGAACCGTGACGAGCGTTATTATAAGCAAGGCGGCTGGCACGGCGATGCCCTGTTGGACGGCGGTACGCTCTTCACCCAGTTCTCTCATTTTATTGACATCATGTACTGGCTTTTCGGCGACATCTGCCGCATCCAAGCCCGTTTCAGCGACTTCAACCACAAGGAACTGACAGCCTTTGAAGATTCTGGCTTCGTCACGTTTGACTTTACAAACGGTGGTATGGGTTCCCTTGCCTATTCCACGTCCGTATGGGACAAGAATTTGGAAAGCAGTCTCCTTGTAACAGCTGAAAACGGCAGCATCAAAATCGGCGGGCAATACATGAACGAGGTGGAATATTGCCATGTGAAAGGCTACGAAATGCCACAACTGCCCCCCACCAACCCCGGCAACGACTACGGTCTCTACAAAGGCTCTGCCCAAAACCACAACTATGTGATCCGCAACGTCGTCAACGTCCTTTCCGGCAATCCTGCCGAGTCTATTTCCACAAATGTAATGGAAGGCATGAAAGTGGTTGATATTATTCAGCGCATTTATGCGTTGAAATAATCAGCCGATGTTATGCAGATACCTCCTTTTATCTGTTATTCGGGCATATTCATCTTCCGAGTTTACATGCGCTGACTCTTTACAGATACCGTAACCGCTCTTCTTCACCTGATTCCCGATGCTGTTACGACCGGATATTTTCTCTGGTTTCCAGACAAAGGTTTCATTAAAGGGTTTCGTAGTCATAGCCGTGATCAATCATGATGCAGTTGCCGTAGCCCTGTCGCCAAGCGGCGTAGGTGACAACGCCGTCACCCGTAGCGTAGATGTCCGTTCCGACTTTGGCTGAGAAGTCCATGCCGTAGTGCATACGGGGGACACGGTAGATGGGGTCAATGCGCATACCGTAACCATCGGCGAGTCTATCAGATACATCATGGCGAAAAACGTGAGGAGACCGAAAGCGATCCCCGTGCTTAAATGCCCCAAAACGATGAGAGAACGGTCTTTATAGGAGGGTATTACCCTGTCGTAATTGAGTGTATCGGGATTATAGAGATAATAGGCTTTACGCGATGTGAAGATTTTCATAACATTACAGTGTGAAATATTCTTTGCAAACGTTTTCGCAAAAGTAGGAATTAACCGCCCTTTCGCAATCTCTTTTTTGGAATATTAACGTAATTAAGTGATGTT
>LBCX01000438.1 GCA_001657575.1 Bacteroidales bacterium Barb4 | reverse complement strand
CCGTGTCGTATGCCATCCTGAATGCCGCCGAAGGCGGGCGGGTGATAGCCGCCGGACAAATCTACGGGGGAACGTATGATGCCTACAAAAGGCTGTTCCCCACATTGGGCATAAACGTGGACGTGGTCGATGACGTAAACGATTTGGATGCCGTCAGCCGCCTGATTAAGGAAGACACGAAAGCCATCTTCATCGAAACCATAAGCAATCCCCTCACCGTCATTGCCGACATTGAAGCCCTTGCCGACTTGGCACATGCCAACGGTCTGCCGCTGATTGTGGACAACTCTCTGGCAACGCCCTACCTGCTGGATCCCATTAAGCACGGGGCGGACGTGGTCGTTTATTCGGCTACAAAAGCACTGAGCGGGCACGGTTCGGTCATCGGCGGCTTGGTCGTTGATGCCGGCAAATTTAACTGGTCGGGCAGCCGCCACACCCATTTCAAAAGAGAAATACTTCTTTTTGAAAATAAATCCTTTCTGGAAACCTTCCCGCAATTCCCCTTCGCCGCCCGCCTGCGCCTCACGCAAGTAGCATTGCTTGGAGCCGCTCTTTCCCCTTTCAATGCCTACCTGATATTGCAAGGCATAGAAACACTGAGCGAACGGGTGAAGAAACAAAGCGAATCGGCGTGGAAGATAGCGGAGTTCCTAAACGAACATCCCCAAGTGTTATGGGTGAGCCACCCCAACCTGCCGGACAGCAAGTACAAACAGTTAGCCGCCAAATACCTCCCCAAAGGCACCGGCGGTATCTTCTCCTTCGGCTTCAATGGCGATGCGGCAGCCCGCAACAAATTCATCAATGCCTTGAAGCTGTTCTCCTATCATGCCAACTTGGGCGATGCCCGCTCCC
The DNA here is from genome assembly GCA_001657575.1 of Bacteroidales bacterium Barb4. GTDB lineage: Bacteria > Bacteroidota > Bacteroidia > Bacteroidales > Tannerellaceae > Barb7. Next base: position 757 of record LBCX01000438.1, on the reverse strand, counting down.
TGATAATCAATTCCCCGCGCACTACGCACGCCGAGCTGACCGAAGAAGAACAACTCCGCGCAGGCGTCCTGCCGGAAACACTCCGCCTCTCCATCGGCTTGGAATCCCCCGACGACCTGATTGCCGACCTCCTGCAAGCCTTTGCTGCCGTATAACAGGCAATAAGTAGTTAGAAGTTGGTAGTAAGTAGTTAGAAGTCCTGCCTGCTATCTCTCGTTTTCTATCTTCTAACTACAAACTACTTACTCCAACTACTTACTGCTTGATGTTACGCAGATGCCCTGAAAGGGCAAGAGATTTCAGCCCCACATGCAGCGTAGCGGAATGTGGGGTTATAAGAATGATACCGACAGGGGAGTTCTGGAAGAACGATACAAATACAGACAATATTTACAATGCAACATACATCATTCGATCGTTCTTTCAGAACTTCTTGGTGTTTCTCTTGCCTAACCCCACATTCCGCTTCGCTGCATGTGGGGCTGAAATCTCTTGCCCTTTCAGGGCATCTGCGTAACATCGGCTACTAACTACTAACTCCAAACTACTCGCTACACCTCTTCAATTCAATAAAAATGAGCACAGAAAAGCAACAAGGTTTCGACACCTTACGGATTCACGCCGGATACCGGCCACAGGAGCATAATAACTCCGTACAAGTCCCCATCTACCAGACAGCCGCCTTTGATTTGGTATCTACCGAACGCGCCGATCGATTGTTTAAGTTCGAGGAAGTCGGCTTCCTCTATTCGCGCGT
>LBCX01000437.1 GCA_001657575.1 Bacteroidales bacterium Barb4 | reverse complement strand
CTTCTTTTAATAATATTTCCTTCTTCTAGAGCTTTTAAGGTTGTTATTACTGTCTGTTTACTTGTTCCTGTAGCTTTAATCATTTCCTTTACTGTAGCTATTAAAGTATTGTTACTCCAATGAATATTATCGAGTATATAGTTAACCACCTTAAATTTTTGATTGCCTATCATATCCATCATACTTATTAATTGTATTAAATACGCTTTGTGGAAGTTTCCAGACGTTTGTTTTCGGTATAACTTATCCACCTCTATAACTTCTCCACTTTGTTCGTCTATGAGCCTCTGAGTGCCCTTATAGACTGTTCCATATCTTTCTTTCATAATTTCTCACTCCTTTTTTACTATAATTTCATCTTTTTATTAGAAAGTCAAATAAAATTAGACCGTTAGGTACTGAAAATTAGACCGTTAGGTACTGAAAATTAGACCGCATAAAATCTCTATAAACCTTGTTATATCAATTCATATTAAGATTTTACCTAGTTAAATCTTCTTTTCTATATAAAGCGTCGGAGCATATCAGGGGGTTCTTCTCCATATAAATGCTTCCCTTCGGCTCGCTTTCGCTCGGCATTGACATGGAGCCTCTGAAACATTCGCTAACGCTCATTCCCCCTGAACCCCCATGCTCCAACGACAAAAAGGAAACTTTTTGCCGCTTTCCGACGCTTATTCACTTCGTTCATATTTATATAGAAAAGAAGTGAATGCGTTTATGCAGATTTTAGTAATTACTAAATAGATGAATTGAGTAATTACTACATCCATGTAATGAGTAAATACTCATTTTGCAGGGGGCTTGGGGTACGCCCCAACAAGCTGTATTTGCAGTCACAGAATGAGCGTTAGCGAATGATGTGGCTAGCTAATACGACGCTTGCCAAACCTTAATTAAGCATTTATGCCGAGAAAACATTTTGAGAAAGAAAGGCGAATATGATAGCCACTTCAGTGGCGATTGGTGCCGGTTTTAAGTTGGATTAATTCCAACTTAACAACCAATCCAAATCATATGAGTAAAGTTTCTGCTCAAAATGGAAATTGGAATAAAGCGAGATTAAGGTGGGTTGTTATTGCTTTTATTTGTAGCTTTTTCTGCGAGTGTAACGAGTAGATCAAAGCTGCAAATATAAAAAAGGACTAGCTAACACTAGTCCTTTCGTCTTTGTGCTATACTATTCTTTGAAAGAATAATAATCTGATAAAGCATTCTCTTGCTTTTCTGATGCCTCTTGCTCAAAACTGCCGAATTCGAGTAAGAGGTATTTTTGTTTGTGGTCGTCGCCTCTCATCAGTAATTCTGGGTTGAGCATTAATGCTCCAGTTCTTCTTTTAATAATATTTCCTTCTTCTAGAGCTTTTAAGGTTGTTATTACTGTCTGTTTACTTGTTCCTGTAGCTTTAATCATTTCCTTTACTGTAGCTATTAAAGTATTGTTACTCCAATGAATATTATCGAGTATATAGTTAACCACCTTAAATTTTTGATTGCCTATCATATCCATCATACTTATTAATTGTATTAAATACGCTTTGTGGAAGTTTCCAGACGTTTGTTTTCGGTATAACTTATCCACCTCTATAACTTCTCCACTTTGTTCGTCTATGAG
>LBCX01000123.1 GCA_001657575.1 Bacteroidales bacterium Barb4 | reverse complement strand
GACTCACGTTCAGGAACCTTCCGACAGAGCGGAAGCCCAAGCCTTCCAAATAAAGCCGGAGGGCTTGTTTCTTCATTAAAGCCGGTTTGGCGGCAGACTTGAGTTCAACCGTATAATTACATCCGCATTCTTTACGTTTATAACGCTGACGGCCTTTAAGTATACCTGATTTTACACGTTTCTCACTTGAACATTTGGGACAATTCATATCGTTTTTTGGGACAAATATATAAATCTATGTTTACCTAACAATGCCGAAAAAACAAACAGTATCAGCCCGAACCCCTTGAAGAAATGAAGTATCTCCCCGTTTATCCTGAAGCCGAAGTGTCCGAACAGGATACCCGTCAACAACTCATTCATCCATTCCATCCTTCTGTCCTTTATGTTTTGAAAAAATCGAGCACAAAAGTAGGCGTTCGTATATGGAACGCCCGTAGCGTTGCCCTGATTATTTAACGGGAGTTCGATTTTAGCCGTTAACATCCTTTGATGCGTATAGGTATTCGGTGCGGATGTATATACACATCCGCGATGGCACTATTTACACCGTTTGCAGCCGGCGATTCATTTCATCCGGAGAAACTACCAAAAATGATACAGACAGCAACCGTATCACGGATCTACGCAGTGGTGAAGAGGTAGCTCACAAACATTCATTGATTCAGCAGCTGAATCGTATGGCAGGCAGCTAAGGCGGCTGTTTCTGTGCGCAGGCGGCTGTTGCCCAAGGAGACGGGTTCGCATCCGTTTTGCAGGGCGAAGGCTACTTCTTCGGGGCTGAAGTCCCCTTCGGGGCCTATCAGTATCAGGGCGGGCTGGTTCGGTTGGTAAGCGTGTTTCAGGAGTTTCCGTTCGCCTTCTCCGCAATGGGCGATGAATTTACGACCGTCAAAGGGCTGGGCGATGAAGGTGCGGAAGTCGGTCATTCCGCTCAGTTTTGGCAGGCGGGCTTTGAGCGATTGTTTCATGGCACTGACTGCCACCTTTTCCATGCGGGGTATCTTTATGTCTTTCCGTTCTGAAAAACGGCATTGCAGGAAGGTGACGGCGTCTGTTCCTATTTCAACAGCTTTTTCCACAAACCATTCCATGCGGTCGATGTTTTTCGCAGGGGACACGGCTATGTGAAGGTATGCCGGCCAGAGGGGCGGTTGCTCGTGCGTTTCGAGTATGCGCACTTCGCAATGCTTGGGGTGTGCTCTGCTGACAACGGCTTTGCAGATGGTTCCTTTGCCGTCGGTGATAAAGAGTTCGTCCTCTTCATTCAGACGGAGTACGCGGACGGCATGGGCGGATTCATCCTCCGGCAATTCCGGCAAGACGGCTATGTCGGGGGCGTAAAACAATGTCATGGTGGATTATATTTAACGTGAGTTCAAGCAAAAATTGGCAAATATACTGCAAAATAGCTGCTTTTCGCTCCACTTCACGGATTTGGTCAATAGTTTATGTACGCATTAGTAGTATATTTTTCGCACATTTTCTGTCTCGTGTGCGAAATCAAATTACATTTGCTCCCTCAATAATTAAGCAAATGGATAACATACAATTACGCTATTTATTTGACCGCACAAAGGAAGCGGACAATAACAGCAGAAATGGACTGCCAATATTAAGGTCAGAATATCCGGCACGAACAAATGTATCCTAATCTCTACCGGCATTCACCTTTTCAAAAATCAATTTTCAAACAAAAACGGCTTCACCTGCCGGAATCATAGCAATGGAGTGGCAATAACCGGCGAGACTGTAGACATGTTCCGCAAGATAGAGGCGTTTGCCTTTTCGGACAAGCGCCGGCAACTGTCCGATGTTAAGGCACGGGATAAGCCCGTAGATGTAGGGACTTCGTTTATTGAACTCATGTTACGGATATGAAAAAAAGCAATGTTTACACAAAGGGGGGGGATAAGGGCAGCACCTCGCTGGTCGGTGGTGTGCGTGTCTCCAAAGCCGGTTTGCGTATCGAAAGCTACGGGACGGTGGACGAATTAAACTCTTTTGCCGGTCTGTTGATAACCGTTCTTGGAGATGAGAAAGACAGGGATTTCCTGCTTTTCGTACAGCATAAACTGTTCACCATCGGCTCGTATCTGGCTACCGACCGCGAAAAAACCGAGTTGCGCATAGAAAGCATGGTGACGTCCGAAAGTATCGAACGCATTGAGCGGGAAATTGACCGCATTGATGAAGGATTGCCCGCCATGAAGTCTTTCCTGCTCCCCGGCGGAAGCCGTCCCGCTGCATTGGCGCACGTCTGCCGTACCGTCTGCCGTCGGGCGGAGCGCGATATATGCCGATTGGCGGAGACAGCCGAGGTGGAAACCCCTTTGCTTGTCTTTATCAACCGTTTATCCGACTATTTCTTTGTCCTCGCACGCAAGGAATGTCGCCTGAACGGAGGGGAGGAAATAATATGGGATAACTCTTGTCTGTAAGGGGGATTATTCTATTTTTGCGCCGAATTTAAAAAAGACCTCTATGTATTGGACATTAGAACTTGCTTCAAGACTGGAAGATGCCCCCTGGCCTGCCTCTAAAGATGAATTGATTGACTATGCCCAGCGTTCCGGTGCGCCGTTGGAAGTAATTGAGAATTTGCAGGAAATGGAAGACGAAGGCGAGATTTACGAGTGCATGGAAGATATTTGGCCGGATTATCCCAGCAAAGAAGATTTCTTCTTCAATGAGGAAGAGTATTGACGCATCTGTCTGTTGCCGGAGCACTTTCGCATCTTGGGGCTTGAAGTTGTGCATTGTATTTTAACAGGAGAAAATACATGCAGCATCAGAGAATAAATTACTTTTGCGACTTCAAAAAAGAAAAAGTCCGGTAAAGATGTCAGTAACAAAGCCTATCAAGTGCGCCTTAGTATCCGTGTACCACAAAGACGGATTGGATCAGATTATAAAAAAACTTTATGAGGAAGGTGTCGGTTTTATTTCAACCGGCGGTACGCAAGCGTTCATTGAGTCGCTGGGGATTCCCTGCGGTACGGTGGAGGATTTGACGGGATACCCTTCTATCTTGGGAGGGAGGGTGAAAACGCTTCATCCGAAAGTGTTCGGCGGTATCCTGTCGCGGCGCGATAATGAGCAAGACCGTTTGCAGGCTTCCGAATATGAGATACCGGAGATTGATTTGGTGATTGTCGATTTGTATCCTTTTGAGGAAACTGTTGCTTCCGGTGCGGAAGAGCAGGCGGTTATAGAGAAGATAGACATAGGCGGCATTTCGTTGATACGGGCGGCGGCGAAGAACTATCGGGATGTGATTATCGTTGCCTCCAAAGCGCAATACGCGCCATTGGCGGATATGTTGGCGGCAAAAGGTGCCGTGTCTGACTTGGAAGATCGCCGTTTCTTTGCCAAAGAGGCGTTTGCCGTGTCTTCCGGCTATGATTCAGCTATATTCAATTACTTTGAACAGCCGCAGGGAGAGCATTACCGGATTGCGGCGGATCATCCCATGCCGTTGCGCTACGGCGAGAACCCTCATCAGAGTGCCAAGTTCTACGGCGACTTCTCCGCCTTGTTCCAGCAGTTGCACGGGAAAGAAATATCGTATAACAACCTCTTGGATATTGACGCGGCGGTGAATTTGATTGCCGAGTTCGACGAACTGACATTTGCCATACTGAAGCATAACAACGCCTGCGGCATAGCTTCCCGCCCGACAGTGTCGGAGGCTTGGACGGCTGCTTTGGCGGGCGACCCTGTTTCCGCTTTCGGCGGCATCCTTATTACCAATACCCGCCTTGACAAAGAGACTGCCGAAGCGGTCAATACCATTTTCTTTGAAGTCATCATTGCACCCGAATACGAAGAGGAAGCCTTAACCCTGTTAAAGCAAAAGAAAAACCGCATCATCTTGGTGCATCAACCCTCCAAAATCTCTGCACTGCAACACCGCTCCCTGCTGAACGGCGTTTTGACACAAGAGAAAGACCTGAGCATTCAAACACCGTCCGACCTGCAACCGCTTACAACGAAACAACCCGACAGCAGGGAAACGGAAGACCTGCTGTTCGCCAATAAGATTGTCAAACACAGCAAGTCGAACGCCATTACATTAGTGAAAAACAAACAGCTTTGCGCAAGCGGTATCGGGCAGACCTCACGGGTAGATGCCTTGAAGCAGGCGGTTGAAAAAGCCAAGTCGTTTGATTTCGACCTTACCGGTGTCGTGATGGCTTCCGATGCTTTCTTCCCTTTCCCCGACTGCGTGGAGATTGCCGCCAAGGCAGGCATTACTGCCGTGATACAGCCCGGAGGGTCTATCAACGACAAACTGTCGGTTGATTGCTGCAACGAATACGGTCTGTCAATGGTAAAGACGGGCATTCGCCATTTCAAACACTGATAATAAAACAACAACAGATATGGGATTATTCTCCTTCACACAGGAATTGGCTATGGACTTGGGTACTGCCAACACCATAATCATCTGCAACGGTAAGGTAGTCGTGGATCAGCCTTCGGTGGTAGCCCTCGACCAGCGGACGGAAAAGGTATTGGCTGTAGGCGAAAAGGCACGGCAGATGCACGGGAAGACGCATGAGAACATACGGACGATACGCCCGTTGCGCGACGGTGTGATTGCCGACTTCTTTGCCGCCGAACAGATGATACGCGGCATGATAAAGATGATAAGCGACAAAAACCGCTGGTTCTCTCCCTCTCTGCGCATCGTGGTTTGTATCCCTTCGGGAAGTACGGAAGTGGAAATCCGTGCCGTGCGTGACTCGGCGGAACATGCAGGCGGAAGAGATGTTTATATGATTTACGAACCTATGGCTGCCGCTATCGGCATCGGTATTGATGTGGAAGCACCCGAAGGCAATATGATTGTCGATATAGGCGGGGGGACTACGGAAATTGCCGTTATCTCGCTGGGCGGTATTGTTTCCAACAAATCCATCCGTGTGGCGGGCGATGACCTGACATCGGACATCATGGAATACATGCGCCGCCAGCACAATGTGAAAGTGGGCGAACGCACTGCCGAAATGATTAAGATAAATGTAGGTTCGGCACTGACTTCCCTTGACAATCCGCCCGAAGACTACGTTGTGCATGGTCCCAACCAAATGACAGCCCTGCCGATGGAAGTCCCCGTTTCCTATCAGGAAGTAGCCCATTGTATGGAAAAGTCCATATCCAAGATGGAAGCCGCCATATTGAGCGCATTGGAACAGACACCGCCCGAATTGTACGCCGACATTGTGCACAACGGTATATTCCTTGCCGGAGGAGGTGCCTTGATGCGCGGTCTCGACAAGCGACTGACGGACAAGATGGGTATCCAGTTCCACGTGGCGGACGACCCTCTCCATTCCGTTGCCAAAGGCACAGGTATTGCATTGAAGAATATCGACAAATTCAACTTCCTGATCAGGTAAGATAAGGGTTCATGCGCAAGCTTCTTGATTTTCTGATAAGGCAACGGCATTGGCTGGTGTTTATCCTGCTGATAACCGTGTCGGGGGTACTTATCTATCGGAATGCTGCGTATCAACGGACTGTTTTCATCAGCTCGGCGAATGTTGTTGTAGGTTACGCCGCTTCTGTGTCGGGATATGCCAACTCCTACCTGAACCTTCGGGAAATCAATACCGAACTGACCGCCCGCAATGGCAATTTGGAGAAGCAGTTGCTCACCCTGCAACAGCGATTGGAGCATCAGAAGCCGGATACAGTCTTGAACTTTGCCGTCCCCGGCGATTCAGCGGAACATTTCCCCTATCATTTCGTAATCGCAAAGGTGGTAAACAACAGTGTGATCCATTTATCCAACTACATCACCATCGGTAAAGGAAGAAAGCACGGGATAGCTCCGGGCATGGGGGTGATTTCCGACCACGGCGTGGTGGGGATTATCTCGCACGTATCCGATTACTTCGCCGTAGTACTTCCCATCTTAAACCCCAAACACCGGCTAAGCTGCAAACTGTCGCGCACCAACTATTTCGGTTCATTGGTATGGAACGGCAGGGATGCACGGTACGCCCAGCTTGACGAACTGCCCCGCCACGTGCAAATTCAGGAAGGCGACACGATTGTGACCAGCGGTTACTCCGCCATCTTCCCAGCCGGTATTATGGTGGGCAAGGTTTACAACTTTCAGCGGCATCACGATGATAATTTCTACTCGGCAGAGGTGGAATTGTCGGTGGACTTCAGTTCGCTGAACGATGTACATGTCATTATTAATGAGCGGCAGGAAGAACAGGCGGATTTAGAACAGGAGGCAATACAATGATCAATCATATCATCCGCAGTCTGTTTTATTTTTTCGTGTTTGTGCTGGTTCAGGTGCTTTTCCTGAATCAAATACACTTTCTCCGGATGGCGATGCCTTTCCTGTATGTCTATTTTCTGCTGAAACTGCCTGTCGGGACTTTGCGCATATATACGCTTCTCCTTTCTTTCCTGACGGGGCTGACGGTTGATTTCTTTTGCAATACGCCGGGTATGCACGCCGCCGCTTGTATGTGTGCCGGCTTTGTGCGTGAACCGGTGATTAGCTTCTTTATAGGAAAGGATTTGTCGGCAGATACCTCGCCTTCATACTCTACGTTCAAATACGGCGGATTTATGCGTTATACGCTTGCCGTCGTGCTGGTTCACCATTTCGTTTTGCTTATGATAGAATCAATGACACTGTTCGACTTCTGGTTTCTGCTGTTGCGCATTCTGCTGAGTGTGGTACTGACCTGCGGACTGATTTTCGCTGTCGAACTGATTGATGTGAAACTTCAGAAAGGTGAAAAATAGCAGAAACACATCGGAAGAACGGAAATACATGATAGGGGGTTCTCTTATCGTGCTGGTGTTCCTTTTTATCGTCCGCCTCTTTTACCTTCAAATAATTGAGAACGATTACAAGGTTTGGGCGGACAGTAACGCCTTCCTGAGAAGAACCTTGTATCCCTCCCGCGGCATGATCTACGACCGTAACGGGAAGCTGTTGGTTTACAATCAGCCGGCTTACGATGTGATGCTCATCATGCGCGAGGTAATACCCTTCGATACCTTAGACCTTTGCACCACGCTCGGCATCACCAAAGAATGGTTTGACAAGCGCATTGAGGACATCCGCAACCGCCGCCTCAACCCCGGCTATTCCTCCTACGTCCCCCAAGTATTCATGAACCAGCTTTCGGCGCAGGAATACGGCGTTTTACAGGAGAAGCTGTACCGGTTTCCCGGTTTCTACATCCGTACCCGCCCGCTCAGGGACTACGAATATCCCAATGCCGCCCACATCTTGGGAAACATCGGCGAAGTAGGAAAAGAGGACATTGAAGAAGACAACTATTACACGCAAGGCGACTACGCCGGACGTTCCGGCGTGGAACGTTCCTACGAAAACATCCTGCGCGGCGAGAAAGGCGTGGAGATACTATTGCGTGATGCCCACGGCAGAATTAAAGGAAAGTACGACAACGGCGAGCATGACGAAAGCCCCCGTTCCGGAAACAACCTCACCCTCTCCGTGGATATTGAACTGCAAGCCTACGGCGAACTGCTGATGCAAAACAAGATGGGAAGCATCGTCATGATTGAGCCGGAAACGGGAGAAATCCTCTGCATGGTGTCCGCCCCGAACTACGACCCGCACATACTGACCGGTCGCCAGCGCGGAAAGAACCACGACCTGCTGCGGATAGACCCCCTCAAACCCCTTTTCGACCGTTCGGTGATGGGCACTTACCCCCCCGGCTCCACCTTTAAGCCGGCACAGGGATTGATATTCCTGCAAGAAGGTATTATCAATCTGCAAACCGCGTACTCCTGCAATCACGGCTATCCGTACACCGGAGGAAAGCCTGCCTGCCACGGACACCCTTCCCCGTTAAGCATTGTTCCTGCCATCGCCAACTCCTGCAACTCCTTTTTCTGCTGGGGTCTGCATGACATGCTGGACAACCGACACCGTTATGCCACCATACAGGAAGGTTTTGAAGTCTGGAAGAATCACATCGTCTCTATGGGATACGGATACCCCTTGGGCATTGACCTGCCGGGCGAGAAGCGCGGATACATTCCCAACAGCACGGTTTATGACAATGTCTATCGGCAGCGTTGGAACTCCAGTACCATCATCTCCATTGCCATCGGGCAAGGCGAAATATCCGCCACGCCCTTGCAGATATGCAACCTCGCCGCCACTATCGCCAACCGCGGCTATTACAAGACCCCGCACGTAGTGAAGGATATAGAAGGCGGACAGAAAACACCCGTCGAAGCACACTATCCCACCGTTTCCCACGAACACTATGAAGCCACCGCCGAAGGTATGCGCCAAGCCGTTCTCAGCGGCACTTGCTGGGCAGCCTACATTCCGGGCATTGATGTATGCGGAAAGACCGGCACAGCCGAAAACCCGCACGGGAAAGACCACTCCGCCTTTATGGGCTTTGCCCCCTACAGCCATCCCAAAGTAGCAGTTGCCGTGTAC
>LBCX01000014.1 GCA_001657575.1 Bacteroidales bacterium Barb4 | reverse complement strand
AATTGATGCTCTGAATCAATGCCCATATACCCGGAGGTCAAATCTACAGCTACAAGTTCCATATCCGAGAGACGGGGAATATGTATTTGATTCATAAAATTAATTTTTGTCTCTACCTGTTGTAATATCTCCAGTATTTTTCCGTAATTTGTGGCGAAGCTGTTCATGTATTTAATTGTTTGGCAGACAAGTAAATATAATCATTTTATTGATAATGAACAACTTCTTTTTTACTTTTTTCTAAATGCACTACGGGTTAAACTCATGATTAATAGAATCAAATTATAAAATTTAAACAGTTTCTCAATCTCTTCTGTTGCCTGAGTGTAAAACCCAATCTGCCTTGCCTTAAGTGCCGTCACACGGGCGTTCTTGTGATGCAAGTGTTCCACAGCATGGAGTTGGCACTTGGCACATGTCAAATCCTTTTTTATGGATGAGAGCTCCCTGCACAAATCCCGTAATTCTTTGTATTGTGAACTTGTCGGCTGCCATGCGGGCAGACTTCTTTCCAAACCGAAGTCTGCGATAAGAGCCGCATCCGCCTTGTCCGTCCTGTTTTTTACATTCAAACTCCGGGCGTAATGCCTGATCCTGTTTGCCAACACTACGCACGCTTCCTGTCCATTATCATGCAGAAAATAAGCCAAATCCTCATAATAACAACCTGTGGCTTCCGATACAAACTTCAATGACATCCATTTGAACATGCTCTTGCCCGACCACTCCATGAAGCTTTTGAAGCCTTCAATATCATTGGGGAACGAACGGTTGCGCTTTATCTTTACCCGCCCGTCATCTGCCTGTTCCTTGAGACACGCGTGAAAACCGTCCTTTGAAATGTCAATCCCTGCTGCCTGTTTCATAAACCTGTTTTTTTATATGTTTGCCGGTGAAAAAAGAAACTTCCCTTTACCGTCTGTCCTCGTAAATATATGCAGGATACAGAGATGCTAATGACTGTTCCTTTGATGGCGTCTTCCTTAAACCCCATATACAGCGAAGCGGAATGTAGGGCTGAAATCTCTTGTTCCTTCGGAGCTTCTGCGTAACATCAGTGGATCATTTATGATGAATATCTATATATACAGGCATACTATCATCCTGCTTACAGCCTTTCTCCTGACAACGGCTTGCGCCGTCGGGCGTTCCGTTGCACCGGTCGCGGCGGCAAAGGATGCGAAGCACGAGTTTCGCGGAGCGTGGATACAGACAGCCTTTCAGGAAGAATACCGGCAGATGACGGTCAGAGAGTTGAAGCGGGATTTCATCCGCAAGCTGGACTATCTGCACGACTGCGGTATCAATGCCATTATCTTTCAGGTAAGACCGGAGGCTGATGCCTTTTATCGTTCGGAGATTGAGCCGTGGAGCCGCTTTTACACCGGACGGCAGGGACGGGCACCGGAGGGTAATTTTGACGTAACGGCTTTCCTGATTGACGAGTGCCACAAGCGGGCGATGGAGTTTCATGCGTGGCTGAACCCCTACCGCGCCGGCACGGACGGGGCGGCAAATCTGGCGGACAGTCATATCTATCACCGCTATCCGGAACGCTTTGTCACCTATAACAAACAGTTGTTTTTTGACCCGGGCATTCCCGAAAACAGGCAGTTTATCTGCCGTGTCGTGCGGGATATAGTCCGCCGCTATGACGTGGATGCCATTCACATGGATGATTATTTCTATCCCTATCCGGCGGTGGGAAATCCTTTCCCCGATGATGCAAGTTTCCGCCGCTACGGTATCCCCCGCGGATATACCGAGCAGAGGCGGGGCGATTGGCGGCGGGAGAATGTAAACCTGCTGGTGAGCGAATTGAAGCGTACCATTCTGCTGACAAAGCCCTGGGTGCGCTTCGGCATCAGTCCGTTTGGCATTTACCGCAATAAAAAGAGTACGCCGGACGGTTCGGGCAGCGAGACCGACGGCTTGCAGAACTACGACGACCTCTACGCCGATGTCCTGCATTGGGCAAGGCAAGGGTGGACGGACTATCTCATGCCGCAACTATATTGGGAGATAGGTCACTCTGCCGCCGATTATACCGCCCTTGTCCGCTGGTGGAACGCGCACGTTCCCGCCCCAAATCATCTGTATATAGGGCAGGACGTAGCCCGCACCATGAAAGCCGCACAGCTTACCCGCAAGATGCACTACGCAAAGGAGATGCCCCGTTCAAGCGGCAACTGCTTCTGGCCTGCCAACGAACTGCTGCGGAACACCAAGGGCGTAGCCGACAGTCTGCGCCGCAACTACCACCGCCATCCGGCTTTGATACCGCCCTATCGCCACATGCACAACCGTACCCCCAAGGAAGTCAGCCGCCTGAAAGCCGAATGGACACCCGACGGCTATGTGCTGCACTGGCGGGCGGCGCAGAGCAAGACCAACCCCGAATTGCCGATGTATTTCGTCATCTATCGCTTCACCGGCGGCAAGCCTGCCGACCTGAACGACCCCTCGAAGATTGTCGCCGTCATCCCCGGCACAAGCTATACCCTGCCTTACGATAAGGGAAAACGCAAATATCAGTATATCGTAACCGCCGTTGACCGCTTCCACAACGAGAGCCGGAGGGGGAAGAGCAAAACGGTTAATCTGTAAGCCATGCGGAACATGCGAAGCCTGCTTTCCGGTTGGAGCCTGTCGCTGACGCTCGGCTTGGCTGTGTGGGCGTTCTTCGGCATATTCTACCGTCATCATCTGCATTATCAGGAGCAGTTGCAGCTTTTTCTGACCACGTCCGATTATCTGGTCGAACGGGTGACGGCACGTCCCGGAGGGCTGGCGGCTTACATCGGCGGCTTCTTCACGCAGTTCTTTTATGATTCGCTGGCGGGAGCGTTCGGGCTGGCTTTGCTGTTGGTTGTGTTGCAGCGGCTGACGGCGGATGCGGCAAATCATATTTCCCCGAAGCCCTTATACGGGGGGCTGACTTGTATCCCCTCGATAGCGTATGCCGCGCTGTTATGCAATGAGGATTTTCTGGTGGCGGGATTGGTGGCGTTAGTATTGGCTATGAGTGCCGTATATGCTTGCAACCGGATAAAGGGCGACGGATTGCGGCAGGCGTATATGCTGCTGATGGTGCCGGTATTGTATGGGTTGGCAGGCACGGCCTGCGCCGTATTCCTGATTGCCGCCTTGTCGGCGGAATGGCTTACAGCCGGGAAAAGGAACAAGCAACGCTTGGCAGTGGTAACGCTGGCGGCTCTGTTGCTGTTTGTCCTTTCGCCGCTGGCTGCCAAGCTCATTGTCGTGCAGTATCCGATGAGGCGGTTTTGGCTGGCGGGGGATTATTACCGTTTTGTGGGGGAGTTCCCCGTTTGGCTGTTGGGTGTCTTTTTGCTCACAGCCCTTCTCCCGCTTCTTTATAAGATATTGCCGGAAAAGCAAGGGGGAAAGCGGACGTGCCTTTTCATAAAAGCGGGGCAGTTGCTCCTGTTGGCTCTCCTTTCCGTTGCTGGCGTTTCCCTCATGGCGGATTGGGCAAAAGAGGAGGTTATGGCTTACGACTATTATGCCCGTTCAGGAAAATGGAACAATATCGTTGCGATGGCTGACCGGAAAGCTCCGACAAGTCCCCTGACCGTCGCAACGCTCAACTTGGCTCTTGCCCAAACGGGCTATCTGCCCGATTACATGTTCACCTATTTCCAAAACGGCACCGAAGGGCTGTTGCCGACCTTCTCGAAAGATTACATCGTATCCGTCATGGCAGGCGAAATATACTACCGTCTGGGATTGGTAAACATGGCGCAACGCTTTGCCTTTGAGGCAATGGAAGCTATTCCCGACTACAACAAGAGCGTCCGTTGCCTCAAACGCCTTGCCGAAACAAACCTGATTAACGGACAATACAAAGTCGCCGCCAAATACCTCGCCGTCCTTCAACACACTCTGTTCTACAAAAAACAGGCTGTGGAAACAGAATGGGGACAGCTCCGTCAATTCCGCCCGCAGGAAGACTTTCTTTTCAGCGACAGGGAAAAGGACATGATGCTCGGCATACTTTTCCAACACAATCCGGCAAACCGCGCGGCGTATGAATACCTGCTTGCATACACCCTGCTGAGCAACGACCTGCCTCACTTCCTCGAATACTATCAAATGGGGGAAAGGGCAGGCATGATACCCGAAGCCGCCCCGCGTGCGTATCAGGAAGCCTTAGCCCTCGTCTGGAGTCAGACGCAATACAATCCGGCATTGAAACCGCCGCGACTGAGCGATGACACGGTACGCAGGCTGGAGGCATACCGCAAAGCCTCTGCCTCCCAGCCCAATCCCGCCCCGGCTCTCAAAAGCCGCTTTGGCGATACCTATTGGTACTATTATTATAACTGATGCTATGTACATTCCGAACTCCTAACAGGGTTTCAAACCCTGTTACCTTAAACGTATAGGAACTGTCGCCGGAAAGACTGTCGCCCGTTGCATTTGTCCACTTCACGAAATGATAATCCAGATGATGTTCCCACGCGGGGGTAGCTGTCAGCGTCATCTCCGTTCCGTAGGCATACTCCTTATCCCCGCAGCCATGCTTCCGGCGTTCCGCCCTTTGTGCCGAAGGCAACCGCATAATAAGCGGCTTGCTTGAAAGCAGCGACAAGGAAGTCAAGCCCATGCAACCACGAAAAGCCTCTGCATTGACCAATTGAACAGTCGCGGGATTCAATGACCGGCAACCCTTGAATGCAAAATTATCAATGGAAACAAGCCCCTGTCCGAGCGTTACCGCTTCCAAACTGCTGCAGTTTTCAAAAGACGAGGCAGGCAGGGAGGTCATACCGGCATAAAGTTTGACCGTTTTAAGCATTTGGTCGGATTTGAAATAATAATCCAAAGACTAAAGATCGATATGCACACCGGCAATTTTTGAGAGACAACAGTTGTGTCGGTTTTTTTCGAATCCTGTCGTATTTCATGATTGCTTTTCATTTCATCATATCACAAATGTATATAAAAGAACGCTTTATCCAACTAATTTATACAAACTCTAATAATCATAAAAATAACTTTATTGTTGGTTCTTGCAGCCACTCCACCCATTTTAAATACAATTTAACTGTATCAATTTGCCTGTTGTGAAAAATATTGAAATCCCAATTATGGCAGAGGCTGCTCTCCGGCAAAAATTACCCTCTTGCAAACCTTTAACTCTGCCGAGAGTACACACCTAAAAACAATCAGGAGGGCGCCCTCTTAAAGAAGACACCCTCCCTCATCATAGTCGCATGTTCCGGTTAAAAACATGCTTCGGTCGGCTAAACCGAAATAAAGGCATTCACCCTTATCTCACATACAAATATAGACAAAAAACAAGCCAAACAAAACAATACGCCACTTTTTCCGTATAAAAAACGTTAATCACCCCAAAACAACCTTTTTCCGCCAATTTGTCAGCTGTTGGATCTTGAACTGGCAAAATATGTTTGATATTTCAAGTAAGCAACTTTCCAAGCATCACTTTATCCCTCCAAGTTTGCTTCATCTTTTTCAACCCGTACCGTTTCACAGACATACCCCTTAAAAACCATTAGGAGGATGCCCTTCAAAAGAAGGGCACCCTCCATCATAGTCACATGCTTTGGTAAGAAACACGTTCTGGTTAAATAGAAATAAAGGCATTCACCCTTATTTCTGCTGCAAAGATATATGGTATGAACAACCCCTGCAAAATAATATACAACTTTTTTCAATGGAAAAACGTTAATAGTCCCAAAAACAGCTTTATTGCTAATTCTTGCAACCACTCCATCCATTCTAAATACAATTAAACTGTATCAATTTGCCTGTTGTGAAAATATTGAAATCCCAATTATGGCAGAGGCTGTTCTCCTGTAAAAATTACCCTCTTGCAACTTTTAACTCTGCCGATCATACACACCTAAAAACAATCAGGAGGGTACCCTCTTAAAGAAGACACCCTCCTTCATCATAGTCGCATGTTCCGGTTAAAAACATGCTTCGGTCGGCTAAATCGAAATAAAAGTATACACCCTTATTTCCGTGGCAAAGATATACAGTAAGAACAACTCCTACAAGCAATATGCAACTTTTTTTCATAGAAAAAGTCAATAACCATAAAAATAACTTTATTGTTAGTTCTTGCAGTCACTCCATCCATTCCAAATACAATTAAACTGTATCAATTTGCCTATTGTGAAAATATTGAAATCCCAATTATGGCAGAGGCTGCTCTCCTGCAAAAATCACCCTCTTGCAACTTTTAACTCTGCCGATCGCACACCTAAAAACAATCAGGAGGATACCCTCTTAAAGAAGGCACCCTCCCTCATCATAGTCGCATGTTCCAATTAAAAACATGCTTTGGTCGGCTAAACCGAGTAAAGGCATTCACCCTTATCTCACCGCATATATAGACAAAAAGCAAGCCAACCAAACAAAATAATGAACCGCCTTTCCTGTAAAAAAAGTTAACCATCCTGAAATAGCCTCATTTCCTGATACTAAAAACCACCTAACTTAAAATACACCTCACCACTACTTTGAACAAATATGGATATACTGCCAATTTGTCAGTCGTGAAGATTACAAATCGACAAAACACGTTCAATATTTCAAGCATTACTAACTTTTAACGATTTATTAGTAGTCCCCTTTATCATATCTATATTTGGGATTAATTCTTATTGCTTTTCTTTAGTGCCGTTCGTCTTTCTTAATCTTGGGGTATCTGATTTAGGTGGAATACTTGGTGCATTTATTTTAATTAGTAATGGCATTGGGAAATCTACGCCAACAAGTAAATCTTTTCCTTCGCCTAATATTGGCAAAAAAGATAATGCACTTCTATTAGCTGAAGAAGCCGCATTCTCCATTGCTTTTTTTATCTTGTTCATTGATTAATCTATGAACAATAAAAGTTCCCATTTGACTCAATGTGCCTATTGGAATATCTCTTGGCATTTGTGTTGCCAAGCAAAGGAATAATCCATATTTACGGCATTCTTTTGCAATTAAATCAAACGCATCAAGTGATTGTATTTCAAAAAATTCATCCTTTACACTTTTGTTTAGAAATTGATGAGCCTCATCAATTATTAATATTATAGGCGATTTCTCAAAAAACTTTTTTCTTGCTTTATGAAGTAAATATGATGCAAGAGCATTAGATACTATTTCCTTTGCTGAAAAAGAGGATGGGATATTTTCAAAACTTATCCGCAAAATGCTATCTTCTTCTTGTTCAGATCTTAGAAAATCATCAATTCCATCAATTAAAGAAGTGTGTATTGTGGGGGAATTTTTAAATCCCATTAATTGGTTAAATATTTCTGTATTGATCAAATCAGTAATTCTACTAATTAAAGAAGTTTGATAATCATACGTTTTTGCATCTTCACCACCCCAAATTGAAACATTAGGAGATGTAAATGTTCCGCCATTTTGATACACACATTCAGCTTTAATTTGTTGAGTTAAAAATGTAATATCAAAATCACAGTCATTGTTTTCAATTTCTGCAATGTGTTCTTGATAATAGTTATGAAATTTTTCTTTTTCTTGCCCAGATTTAATCTTAACACCTGATTTTCCACTTATTTTAACCATCTTCAATGAACGAATAGCTTCCAATAATATTGGTCGTTGCGATTGCCCTGTTGGTCTTAGTAAGAAAAACAAGTCTGAAATAGAAAGTTTTTGATAAGGGAAATATGAATCTGTACCTAATATGAAAGATTTAGATTTTAATGTATGATATTCTCCTGTTGCATCAATTAAAATTACTTTATTATCTGTATTTGCTGTTATTGATTCTATTAACTTAGAAACAGTCCAGCTCTTACCGCCACCTGTTGTTCCAACAACAGCACAATGCCTTCCAAATAAAGCATTCAATGAAACATTGCAGTTCTGCATCATTTGAAGTTAGTTTGCCAATAGACGCATAGACATTATCCGATTCATTTTCTTTTCTCCCGAATTTTTCAACATATTGCCTAATTTGTTCATCAGAGCAAGAATAAACTTTTGCTCCTATCGAAGGATATTTGGAAACTGTTTTTTGTATCTTATCTGGTTCAAACACATTGAAAATCAGCAATAATTCAGCTTTTCCAGAAGGATGAAAATCTGACTCATCATGTTCTATCGCTTTTTCATTTATTGCCTTTCTTTCACTATCAGGCAAATTTAATTCGATAATTCGTGATAGAAAACCATACTCATCTCCTTCTACAACAATGAAATTTCCAACATTCCCACCGGTATAAGCTACTCCTTCATGATGAAATCGGGCTAAAAGGCTTGATGTTGGAAAATGTATTTTTATATATTGAGGCGTTATTTCATTCACGTACCCCAAAAAGTAATTATGATTAAATGGCTTCATCATTTGCTCCTTTTTGAGTATTAGTGTAGGTTTTATTATCGGGATATTTTTTGTGAAATCTCTAAATGTATCAAATATAATATTCACGCCCCTTTTCACTTCTTTGGTTTCTTCATTTTTGAAAAAAGGTTCAATATATTTAGTATTTATTCCTCCGGAATTATCAAAATAGACTATTAATAATTGAAAACTTGGATTTTGTTCAACCGCTTCAATTATCACATTTTGAATATGCTTATCTTGAAATCCAAAACCAATGACAATAAGTAGAGTTTCTTCTTTTCTTAAAGCTTGCTGAAATCTTGACATCATTTCAAAATAGGGTTGTTCATAAGAACTTTCGTATTTATCACTGGCAGGGTATATAATTAAAGGATTTACAGGATTATCTTGTTGAATAATTTTGTTTTTTTTATTACATCTTGTCAAATTTAAAGAACCGTGAAGTTTGCATAAATGAAAAACCTTTTCAACAAAACTTTCTTCTTGTTTAATTCTTGTCTTTTCCATATTAACAATATCTAAATCAAACCATTTTCCTGCAAATTCTCTTGGTTGTGTAAAAGAAAAGCCATCAATGATAACAAAACCAGCCTTATTGGCTGCCTGCTCAAAAAGGGTATCATAATTTGTTGTGAATAGTTGAATCCTTGAATCACTATGTTTTCTTGCTGTTATTTTATTTAGAAAATCCTTATGAGGGGCTTTTTTATCTAACTCAAGATTACATGCCTCTGCAATTTTATGTTCTAATTCTTCTCTTAATGACATAATACTATTATCATCTTTAATTTTTTCATACAATATTATATAAGACAATAAAGATTCAATATCTTTTTTATTTATAATTTCTTTTAATTTCAAATTACAAGGTTGCATTCCTTTGAGAATATTATCTATCTCTGTTTTGCAGCATTGCCATAATCCATCCCGTGTCTTTCCGCTTTTTTCTCCGTTGTCCAAGGATGTTCCCGTAGCAGTTAATACTGCTATATTCTTATAATGTTTTCTCAAAAAATCATTATAGATTTTTTGTTTCAAACTTTCAGCTATTTCTTTAGGCGAGCGGGTATCCTCCTCATTCTCTTTATATTCAAAGTTATTTTTAAAGCAATTTTTCTCTGTATAAGCTACAGAGTAATTACTTTGGAGCAATAAGTACTTTTTCTCTTCGCTTTCCATGTTTTCTTTTCTAAAATGTTATACTCCCCAACCCCTTCACAACCCCCACTGTCCTCACACTCACCGTAACCACACTCAACAACAAATCAAGCACATACCTCGACTTTCCATGCTCCCTCCCCCAATCATTAGGATCATTCTCAATACCGCTTTTCTTATGAGTACTAACTTGATACCGCTCCATAACCCACTCAATAGCACTATTCCCGTTCACTACATATTCGTATGCTTCAGCAGGTATATCTGTTATCATAATGTAGGAGTTATAAATAATCGTACTCTTGTCATCTTTCGACCGGAAGCGCATCTTTGTCACTTCATAGACCGCCTCCCTTTCCTCTACTTTTACCCCCGCTTTGTGTGTGCATATACTCTTCGTAATGAAGATGCAACTGAGCAAGTTCCCGCCCGACTTTGACATATTTCCAAAAATCTATTGAATCACTTACAAGCGGAATGCGCGGAAGCATTTTTTTGAGGTCGGAAGCAAACGCCGCACAATAACCGGGATTATGCAAAAAAGCATACACATAGTAAAATACATCTTCCTTACTTGTTTTATTTCCATACATCTTTCGGGCTTGCCCCAATATAAAATCACTGATAGCGTCGCGACGAGCATAATATCCGCTTTCGGGTTCAGCTAAACTATCAAATTGTAATTTCTCTTGTTCGACTTCTTCGTACCAATAAAGAGGGAAGCATTGACCATTAAACATCACCTGTAAATCAGGAATTTTATCTGTTATTAAAGCAGAAAAATCTTTGCTCGCTCTCATTCCGCTAACACAGATTACTAAATTATCCATATTAGAAGTAGGGAAAAGTTTTTGCTTAATCCGGGACGCTCAATAAAATGTTTATCAAAATATAAATGTTGTGTAGAGAAAGGGCGATACATCCCTTTTAGAATTTCCCCGTCTTTATGAATAATTGTCCCTTTCTTAATATCTCTTTTCAAATTTACCGTCCAACTTATCTTAGTTTCATCTGTATTAATAAAATCCTCAATTTTAATATTTGAATTGGTTGACGATGCTTCTTCATACGCTTTTGTTTGCTCATTGTAGAAATCTATCATTTCTTCTATTTGCCGTTTTACTTTTTCTTTGGAAAAATTATATACCCAAGTATCTCTGTTGGTAGCAACTCCAATGGCATAAGTTGTAAATACCGATTCCGTTTTTGCCTCAAACTTTTTTTCAGGAGATAGAGAAATAAACTCCCCAAATTTATCATTCCGATGATTAACCCAATCGTTGTGTTCATTAGGTGTGAGCGTTTGCCATTGCATCGCAGGATTTTCAATACTACACATCTTGCGTACAATATCCAACTTTTCCTCACGATTGAGATAATCACCAATATCATGATAATAAATCGTTGCCTTTCCGCTATGATTTGCTTTTTTGACAAGCAACGTAATACTTATAGGAGTACGACTTCCCGATCCAAAGATTTTTCCTCCTTCTTTACCCGTTCGTGCGTTGGTTCCCCCTCAGATTAAATACATAGACCGCCGAAAACTCCTTTTCCAAACAGTGCCGGAAACCATCTGTACTGTTTCCGTCTATCCATGCGCCATTAGAAACAAAAGCTATGACACCATCGTTGTCTCCCAAGCGGTCGCTGCTCCATCGGAAAGCCTTGATATAGGCATCGTACAGCGATTTATTCAATCCCGCATTGGACGCTTTGGCATAAGTATCTTCTATCCGTTTATTCAATTTTGGATACTCTTGATTTTGAGCATTGTCATTCGCCGATTTCTGCCCGATGGAATAAGGCGGATTCCCCATTATAACCATTAACGGTGCCTTTTGCTGTTCTTGTACGCGCTGGGAGTTCTGCAGAAACATTTCACTAAAAATATCTTTGTTTCCTTCTCCCAATTGAAAGGTATCAGTCAAGCAAATACCGTTAAAAGATTGGCATGCCCCTTTTCCCCCTTCCGATAAATCGTGAAAAACATTCTCTATATTAACCGATGCTATGTAATAAGCCAGCAACACAATCTCATTGGCATGAATTTCCTGAGCATATTTTCGTTGCAAATCTTCCGGTCGGATCAATCCGCTCAATAATAATCTTCTGCCTGGCTTCTGCATTATCAATTCCCGCAGCCCGTTCCCTGACTGAATCATAAAATTTTTGCAAGGTTTCTATGTCTTCCTTGTTTTTATGCTCATCCAAGAGCACAAGCATTGTTTCCAAAGATTGAGAAACAGCATTGTTTTTCACAAAAGAATACTCCTCAAACAAGGCTTCAAATACAGGCTGCGTAATCAGGTGTTGTGCCAACATCTCCACGGCATCCGCCTCACTGATAAACGGATTGATGTTTTGATGAAGCCCGTGCATAAACTTCTCGAAAGTATGTTTGTGTTTCTTGTCTTCATCAACCAGACGTTTGATATTTTCTATTTGCCGCTTTGCAATAGCCGCCACATCTTTCGCCCATTGTTCCCAATAAAGGCGGTCACCGACTTTCTTGACTAACTTGGCATATAACAGCGATTGCATTTGGTCAAATTGAATCGCCATTTGCGAAGCAACTTTATTTCTTGAACCTGCGTTTTCCGTTCCGTCCGTATCGTCAAGCCCGTGCGAAGCCCCGCCTATCACGATACTTTCAGGCTTGCTCTTGTTCAGTTCGATTTTATTGATGGTGGCTTTAAAGCGGTCATCATGAGCACGCAACGCATTCAACACCGTCCATACGACGGCATAACTTTTATTGTTGCTCAACGCCGTTTCCCCTTTCACATCAGAAGGAACCACAATCGGAATAATGATATACCCGTACTTTTTACCGGTGGAACAGCGCATCACCCGCCCCACCGATTGCACCACGTCCACCTGCGAATTGCGGGCGGAAAGAAATATCACCGCATCAAGTGAAGGCACATCCACTCCTTCGCTCAAGCAACGTACATTAGTCAATATGCGGCATTGCATGGTCCTCTGGGTGGTCGATTTTAACCATGAAAGTTTTTGCCCCCTCGTAGTCGCTACCATCGTTCCGTCAATATGATCGCTTTCCACAACAACCATCCTCCTTTGCTGCTCTTCGGGAAGTCCCTTGTAATAAAGGTCTCCCATCTGATTGAACGTATTCGTAATTTGCTTTGACACCTTTATATTCTGACAGAAAGCAACAGCCGTACACATCGGTTCCGGATCACTACTTTTCACCTGCCCCTGATCACCTGTGATTTCTTTACTCAGCGCATTGACACAGCTGATAAGTTTACTTACCTCATCAGCCGGAATCTCGGTTTCTCACTTGGACACCATATCTTGTGCCGAAGCCGTCATATCGTTTTCGTTTACCGTCAGCACCAATACTTTATAGTCAGACAATAACCCTTTACTGACAGCCTCGCCGAAGCCGATATGATAAAACTCTTCGCCATATAATTTAGTGTCATCCATCGAACAAAGAACCATATCATTGTCCACAGCCTTTTTCTTGGCATCTTCATGATAAAGGCGCGGTGTGGCAGTCATATACATGCGCTTACGTCCTGCAATAAAATGATTGTCGTGAACCCTCACAAAAGCCGACTCCTTTTTATCGGAAAGCGTAACTCCGGTTGTCCGGTGCGCTTCATCACAAATAATCAAGTCGAATATTCCTTTTTCAACCCCTGCTTTCTCTTGAAAGGCTTTTTGCGCTTTGGCTATCACCTCAATAGATTGGTAAGTACTGAAAACAACAGTCATTCCGGCATCTCCCGACGCTTGCTCCAATTGCTTCAATATCGTGTCCGTATCCGTAGAAGCAGGCAACGCCAAATCTACCACACTGAAACTGTCCGTATCTTCATTTTTACTTTTCCGTTTGCTTACCTCCGTATCTGAACAAATACAAATCGGATTGATAGGCAGAAAAGCATTCACCGCCCATCCTTCCAACGCCTGTCCCAATAGAGCTATGAACGGGACTAAAAAGAGAACAAGCCCCTTGTTGTCGGTTTGCTGTTCCGCTATTTTGAGTGAAGTAAAGGTTTTTCTGTGCCGCAAGCCATGATGAGCTTTCCCCTGTCGGCAGTTTTGTAATGTGCAACCGCCGCATCAATGGCGTCTTTCTGATGTTCGAACGGCTGATGTTTGGACTTGCGGGATTGCTCACCACTTAAACCTTGTTCTAATTTATCCCAATCTACGCTGCTGTTTTGTAAATGGTAGAGCGAAATGCAGGATACGGCAGGCGTATGATTTTTAATAGCTTCTTCCGCATTGCTTCCCTAATGGTTTGTGGTTGAAATCTAAAGACAATGCTCAAATTTAGTTGTCATACCGCTATCATTCATAAACGAACGCCCGGCAGTAGTCAGAAAGCTATCTACTTCCGCTTTACCAATAATTGCCGTTTCCTGATAACACTTGCATTGAACAGCCCAATAAGCCCCATGCGTAGTTTGGGCAACCAAATTAATCCCCGTATCCTGTCCGCCCAAGTCTTTGCGAAAAGGAAACTCTCCCCACATCCAAACCTTCTTAAAATGAGAAGCATAATAAGGTTCAGTCATCAAATAACCTTGCATAAGCCGTTCAAAAAGATCCTCTACCCCTTTTGCCGTCACCGACTCCTCACGAAAACGATTTAGTACCTCCTGAAATGATGTCATATCTCTATTTTTAACAGCTCTTAAATAATCAGAATAATTTATTGCCGCATTTAATCATTAGTTACTGATGTTACGCAGATGCCCCGAAGGGGTAAGAGATTTCAGCCCCACATGCAGCAAAGGGTTAAAGGTAACACTGTTCGGGAAGTCCTGAAGGGACGACAAAATAATTTAGGTGGTTCATTGTCAATCATTGTTTATAATTCGCATCATTCTTTCAGTACTTTCCGGATGTCCCCCACCCTTAACCCCCATATTCCCCTTCGCTTCATGTAAGGCTGAAATACCCTGTCCCTTCAAGACTCCTGCGCAACATAAGTTACTTAAAGCAGTATTGACTGCAAAATTAAACTTAAACAAAAGCCCGTACAATTTACACCCCGAATTATATCTGCTAACTAAAATCATGAAACATACCCTCCTGTTTGTCAGAAAATCATTACCATCGAAATCTTGTTTATTTTGTCATGCACACCACTAAAAACAATCAGGAGGATGCCCTCTAAAGAAGACATCCTCCCTCATCATAGTCACATGTTCCGGTTAAAAACATGTGTCGGTCGGTTAAATCAAGTGAAGGCATTCACCCACATCGCACTATAAATATATAGACAAAAAGCAAGCCAAGCAAAATAATACGCCATTTTCCATTCGACAAAAAACGTTAACCACTCCGAAACAGCCTCATTTCCTGATATCAAAAACCACCCAGCTCCTTCTAAAAAACCTTACCCCTGCTTTGAATAAATATGAACATACGGACATTTTGTCAGTTGTAATATATAAACTGACAAAATATGTCTAATTACAGTTCCCCAACGAAAAACACATCCTTCTATCTCTTAACTCTACAGATCACCCCTTAAAAACCATTAGGAGGATGCCCTTCAAAAGAAGGGCACCCTCCATCATAGTCACATGCTTTGGTAAGAAACACGTTCTGGTTAAATAGAAATAAAGGTATTCACCCTTATTTCCGCTGCAAAGATATATGGTATGAACAACCCCTGCAAAATAATATACAACTTTTTTCAATGGAAAAACGTTAATAGTCCCAAAAACAGCTTTATTGCTAATTCTTGCAACCACTCCATCCATTCCAAATACAATTAAACTGTATCAATTTGCCTATTGTGAAAAATATTGAAATCCCAATTATGGCAGAGGCTGCTCTCCTGCAAAAATTACCCCCTTGCAATTTTAACTCTGCCAATCACACACCTAAAAACAATCAGGAGGGTACCCTCTTAAAGAAGACACCCTCCCTCATCATAGTCGCATGTTCCGGTTAAAAACATGCTTCGGTCGGCTAAATCGAAATAAAGGCATTCACCCTTATCTCACGCACAAATATAGACAAAAAGCAAGCCAAACAAAACAATACGCCACTTTTTCCATACAAAAAACGTTAATCACCCCCAAACAACATTTTTTCCCGCCAATTTGTCAGTTGTCGGATCTTGAACTGACAAAATACGTCTGATATTTCAAGTAACCAACTTTCCAAGCATCACTTTATCCTTCCAAGTTTGCTTCATCTTTTTCAACTCGTACCGTTTCACAGGCATACCTCCTAAAAACCATTAGGAGGATGCCCTTCAAAAGAAAGACATCCTCCATCATAGTCACATGTTTCGGTTTAAAACACGTTCCGGTTAAATCGAAATAAAGGCATTCACCCTTATTTCCGTTGCAAAGATATATGGTATGAACAACCCCTGCAAAATAATATACAACTTTTTTCAGTACAAAAACGTTAATATTCCAAAAACAGCTTTATTGCTAATTCTTGCAACCATTCCATCCATTCCAAATACAATTTAGCTGTACCAATTTGCCTGTTGTGAAAATATTGAAATCCCAATCATGGCAGAGGCAACTCTCCGGCAAAAATTATCCTCTTGCAACTTTTAACTCTGTCGATCACACACATCTAAAAACAATCAGGAGGGTATCCTCTTAAAGAAGACACCCTCCCTCATCATAGTCGCATGTTCCAGTTAAAAACATGCTTCGGTCGGCTAAATCGAAATAAAAGCATTCACCCTTATTTCTGCTGCAAAGATATACAGTAAGAACAACTCATACAAGCAATATACAACTTTTTTTCATAGAAAAAAGTCAATAATCATAAAAATAACTTTATTGTTAGTTCTTGCAGTCACTCAATCCATTCTAAATACAATTAAACTGTATCAATTTGCCTATTGTGAGAATATTGAAATCCCAATTATGGCAGAGGCTGCTCTCTGGCAAAAATTACCCTCTTGCAACTTTTAACTCTGCCGATCTACACATCTAAAAAACAATCAGGAGGGTACCCTCTTAAAGAAGACACCCTCCCTCATCATAGTCGCATGTTCCGGTTAAAAAACATGCTTCGGTCGGCTAAATCGAAATAAAGACATTCACCCTTATCTCACGCACAAATATAGACAAAAAACAAGCCAAACAAAACAATACGCCACTTTTTTCGTACAAAAAAATGTTAATCACCCCGAAACAGCCTTATTTACTGACTTCCATAACCACTTAACCTGTTCTTAACATACACCCTAACCCTATTTAGCCCATCTATCCATCATAATCCATAAATAATTGTATTTCTCTCATCTTTACTACCTTGCTTAAACTTCCTAATATATCTCTATCTATTATATCTGTTTCATCTACAATCTGTTTCAATTTAGGAGACAGCCATGATGATTCCCATAGTGGAATTGTCCTGTTATCTATTTTATGACATAATTTTTCGGAAAAAGAAATAGATGATTGAATGGATATGCTATTCTTTGTAGCCAAACATCCAATAAACCTGTATTTGGTATGCTTTCAAATCGTTTTTTTATCAAAGTAAAAATATCTTTCTTTTCTTCAGGTGTAGACATCAAATCCAAAAATTTACTCAAAATTGCTGTACAAACAGGATATGTACGGGGATTTTTATACATAATATCTACGATAATACTTATCAATACTTTTATATTTTCATTCGTTATCTTTCTTCTGCATTCAATTTTTCTATGAAATTTCATTAACAGTTTTACTACACTCCCTGAGTTGGGGTATCTTTCGGCTAAAGAGTGAATAACCATTAACTCATTTTGTAATCTCCCCCAAATTTGTTTGTTGTTCATCCAAAATAGTTTATCTGATTTTATTGAATCAGAAATGATATTTTCAGACACCTTAGTTTTAAGGGCATTAATTTTCAGACCTAAATCAATTAATGTTTCTGTAAGTAATTTTGCTATTAGTTTAAGTGTTTTAGAATTATTAGAGAATATACGATAATCGTCTCGATACCTTAAAATTTCAAAATCTGATAGTTTATTTCGTTTTATAGCAGCTGTTAATTTTTCGTCAGTATAGCCTAAAATTAATTCTGCAACAAAGTCCATTAAAACACTTCCTTGAGGAATGCCATTAGTTTGACCATAAGACATACTTTGAATGTGAGCATCAATGCAGTTCCCTATTAATGTTTTACAATGATTCTCTTTAGCCTCTTCTATCCCATATAATGCCCATGCGATGGAATGAGTATAAATAGAACCATAACAATCGGTAATGTCAGTTTGCAACATGTAAGAATATTGAATAGACAATTCTATAGATTTTTGTTCAAAATCCGTCCACCAATTCATAATATTATTTGCTTTATCCGAGTCTTTATTTTCGGATTGTATGGGCATACTAATACTGGTTACCTTTGACTTTTGAAAATTGTTAAAGCGTTCTATTATTATATCCCAATTAGTTTGCTCGCATATTTTATTAACTAATGACACATAAAGTACAGGATGAATTAATTCTAATGGACGCCATCCAAAATGAGCATCTTTATTTATTAACAGTAAATAATTCACATTGTCAAAGTCTTTGGGTTTATTTGGACGAGTAGAATTCTGAAAACTCTTAAAGCTATGATTCTCCATAGCTTTTTCTGTGTCATCTAACATTCTCTGAAAAGTATAATATGAAGGTAAATCAATGCTGCAATAACTCTTTTCTTTGAGGAAAAACTTTTTTGCATCGGCATTATTTAGCTCTATCACTTTCATGTTGCTTTTCTTCTTTAAAATAATAAGTTATTAATTTCTTGTACATCAGTTTGTGATTTTCTAAACTGTAGCTTATCTTGATTTGACAAAAGCCAATTCTCTCCTTTTTCTGTTAATCGGCAAGATTGAAAGGGTTCTCCGTTCCAGTCTTCTGATTGGAATATTTCAATCATTCCGTAATTTTTTAATGTTCTGGCAGCAATACTTGTAGCAACATTAGTGTATCCGGCATACCCCATTTTGTTTCGCAAATTATAAATTGGTGTATAATCATCTTTTGAAACAGAGTCTTCCATTAGCAAAATAAGCATTGCTATTTCATGCCCGCTTAATCCTTCTGTATTTTGAACGGGCAGTGTACTTAGTTTTTGTATAGTTGTTGATGTCTCTTGATAGGATTTAATGGTTTTTGTTATTGATTCCTCTAATTTCTCAAAATCACTTTTAGAGTTTGCACTATAGTTAATCACCTTTTTATGCTGAATGTCAAAAGGATATTTTTCCTTTCTTTCATCAGAACAAACCATTACAACATCTTTTCTACAAGCAAAAGCAAAACCTAATTCATACCATACATTTGGATTGTCTGTTGTTATTTCGGCAAAACAAATGGAACTTGTCATAATTCCTTTTTCAATATCTTCAATAGGGATTCGGACGCTCAAATCTTTATCCACTCTATATGCTTCAAGGTTTGCTTTTTCTATTGCAGGTTTAAAAACATCTGCGAATCGTTTATCAAATCGACTGTTATCAAAAGGTTGTATTACAAAACATTTTTCCATTTTATTATCATTGTTGTTATGTTATTATGTTGCTGCGTTCTTTTTTCAAAAACTCCACCTTATGAGTACCGCTCCATAACCCATTCAATCGCACTTTTCCCGTTCACCATATACTTTCAAAATTGAAAATATCTTCAAAATTCTTAGCAGAAAAAGATTGATCAAGCATAGCTTATATATACCTCATTTATTATATTCTTCAACGCTCTCATTCACAAAACTATCCCTATAATCTTGAGTATTTAGAACCGTATCATACAATCCGACCTCTTCCCCCTCATGTTTATTAACACCCGTATATTCAAGACTTGCATCTTCATAACGTTTAAACTTATAAACAGCATCATTCATCAATGCACTGTTAAAGACCCCCAGACTCACCAACAAATCAAAATCTTTCACAGTCAAACCGGTTACCTTTTTGAAAAGTCCCGGTTCCAATTGAGTAATTACATCTTTGAGGCATCGCTCTCTATAATCAGTTAAATACATGAAAACAGGGATACGTGTGGCAAATTTAATCAACTTCTCCTGTATGTTTTTCCGTAAACTTTTATATTCCTTTTCTTCTGCGGTAAGATCCTTTTTTTCTTCTTTGGTCATTCCCCCGTCGTTGGCTTCTTTTTTTGCCTTTTTTACAGCCCCGGATTTATTAATGATTGTTTCAATATCCTGGTTCAGGTTTCTAAAACCTTCAATACTCATTAATGCGTCCATAGCTTCTTTGTTATTCATTAAACGCTGGAGTGTATGGTTGTCCACATTCACAAGCAGTGCGCTCTCCCACCGCCTTGCCAATAAAGTAGCCGTTGTCCCGCTCATCGCCATATCCAAAATTCCGGCGGCATCCACCTGCTTCATCGAACTGCCGTTATAAGCCAATACCGGCAAAAAGTTAATAAACTCGGCAACTTTCGCTTCCGGATTGGTTTCGTTTACATTCAAACGGCAGCTGTAGTCTGCAATTTGCCGTAAAGCTCTGTCCGGTGCAAAATCAAACACATAGCACTCTTCTTTCAGAATCTCCTCTTTGTTAGGCGATTTACTGTCCGGATTCTTGATTGTCCAAGGCGTTTGCACCCGGAAAGCCGCTTGAAAGTAGGTTTCCGGACTGGAAGAATTTCGCAGCATGAAAATGCCTGTCCACGGTTTTACCGAAACACCTGTTGTCAGTTTGCCGCAAGAAAGTGTTATCGTTTTTGATTTCAACGGATTATTTGTCAATGCTTCAAAAACGGGCGGTAAAGCCTCTACTCCTATTCCGGCTTTCGCTCCGGCAGCTGTCACGACTGTATAATCGTGATAAAATTTATTTTGTCTTTGCTTTAAAAGATTTGACATGGCATGGCAAGAAGCTACGCTTGGCAAAAACCAGAATGTATGGTTCAAAACGTTTAGCAAAGGAGCGTGCGAAAAAGGTAACGGTGGTTTTTTAGCCCTCATTTTCAGATTGTCTATAGTTGTTTCACTAAAAGACCCCCGAATCAAGTCCAACCATTTTTGAACCTCATCCTCATATTGAAATTTAGCTTGTCCGCCTTCCCCCTCTGCCGAAAAAAAGACATTCAAATCAAATTCATTATACTCGCCTCTCATCGCAATTTCACGAATAGAATCGGGAAGTTGATAAGTGAGCATGACCATTCTTGGCAAAGAAGCATACGGGTTGTTGTCGCCCTGCCAATTTTCTTTTGCCCTTTGCTCGTCCGAATAAGTCCAATTGAAAATCTGTTCTTCGATAAATTCACCCGAAGCAATGGCTCGAAAAGGTGTACCTGACAGATATAAGTAATGATTGGTCGTAATAGGCATTATTTCTTCATCAAAATAATCAATGCCTTCTCCTTCTCCAAATGCAATTTCTTTTTTATCTTCCGCTTCAAAAAGTTCTTTCGCGTTTTCCCGCCAAGCCCCGTAATGATATTCATCAAAAACCACACAGTCCCAATTAGTAGTATGCACCCATTCGTTTCGTGCTTTTATTCCGCCGGCTTCGTTCTTACCCAAATAATCTTGAAAAGAGCCGAAACAAACGATGGGCTTTTGGGTATCAACGTCATCAAAACTGAGACCATTTCTCGAAACAAATTGCCAACCCTCAAAATCAATGTGCGATTGTAAATCCTCTTCCCATGCACTTTGCACAGCCGGTTTAAAAGTCAATACCAGTATCTTTTTCCACCCTTCTCTCTTTGCCAGTTGATAGGCGGCAAATGTTTTCCCGAAACGCATTTTGGCATTCCAAAGAAAATGTGGCGTTTTGTCCTTATTTTCTTTCTTGAAACTTTCATAATAGGCAATAGTCTTCTCTACAGCTTCCTGTTGTTCGGGACGCATTGAAAAATCAAGGACTCGGTTATCTTCATTTTCTTCTCTTCTTTTGACTGCTAAAACTGCTGCCTGAACATCCTCTGTTGTACACTCGAACCATTCCCCCTTTGGATTTTGAACACCGTGTTTGCGCAAATAACGATGTATGTCATGGTCGGTAAAAGCACTACCGTCACTTCGCATGGCAGAACCTTCAAAAACAATCTTATAGGGTAATGCTCCGGGATGTAATACAGGATATTGTTGAGCAACTCTTTTCTGAACATTTACATTGGTAAATCCAATCTTTAATAAACCTTTATATTGCGGGTGCGTATCCTCGTAAGCATAAATGGCAGGATTTGCTTTGGAGCGGAGTGGAAAAAATTGTTTAATCATTGTTTCCCTTTAATTCTTTAAGTTGTAACTCTTTTCTAATTTTATCTATGCATAGTTTTGATAGCTTTTCGCACCTTTCATACAATTCACTATATTGTTCATCTGTAATACATGGCCAATTGTAGCCTAAAAAAATATCGTAACGTACAGGCATAATTTCTTTATATAGCTTTATTTCATCATCTTCCCCATATATTTTAATCTGTACATAAACTTTCTCCCATAAAGGCATCGGTGGAATATAATGATTATGTTCTCCATACTCATTCAGAGGTGCTATTTCGACAAGGTCATTCTTTTCTACCATGAGGCAAAATAAATCCATAAAAGATTTAAGCATCTCCAGCCTATGATTACGCGCCTCTTTTTCAATTTCATTTTTTCTGTTTCTTGCTTGGTTGTACCACCACCCTGCAACTACAATAAATACAGATAAAAAAGTTGTGAGTAATGGAGTTAATTCAATAGTTGAATTAAAATTAACACATAATAAATTCATCATATTTTATCGATTTTATTTTCTTCTTTTGTATTTATTTCCATCGGTCTTATCATACTCTCTATAAATCCAATTTCTTCTTCTGTTAAACCATATTTCTTATAGAGTTTTTTGTCTGTCCAAGATTCATTAAAATCCTGCATCGGAATAAAAACGAATGTTTCTTGCGAAATATTAAGAGAACTTCTATTAAAAAACAATAAGGCACGTGAAAAATTAGTATTTAAGTACTCAAGACAATTTTCGGCTTCTTTTGCGGTTTCAAAAAAACCGATTTGTAAAAAAGTTTCGGTGCATATTTCATTAGGCTTTGCTAAGATTATCTTAGGCGGATTTGTGGAAGTTGTCATATATGCTTTTGAAAAGAATAATTTATATTTATCTATAGACTCTTTGTTTTGCATTATTTCATTTCTATCAATAAATCCATGTACCCTTTTTGCACCACCTTTAATACCTTTGACACCAAAAATTTTACAAAGCCCATCTTTGGGATTTTCACTGTATTCCATATTGGTATACTTTTGAGGGTCGTTAAAGAAATCAGCTGAAATTCCAAAAGGTTTTCTTGCATAAACGATATTAGAAAATGTAGAATTTGACATTTCATACACTTTACTAATAATACTTTCTTGTCTTATATCCCGTATTATCGTTTCAGAAAATTCACTTCTTAACAAACGAGTAGAATGCACAACCTTATTGTTTAAATCCGTATAATAATTTTCCAATACACCTTTATGTGCCTGCTCCCACAGAAAATAGCATACACCGCCATCTAAATGTATACCTGGGAATATTTTATTAGCGTTTGCAAAATCGAAAAGATGCGAAAGTCTCTCATCTTTCATCATTTCTTGGCGAAAAGAATCCAAGCCCTTACCCCCCTTCATCCAACGAGAAGGGATAATCATTGTCAAATATTTTGGATTTAATTTCTTTGCTTGTTGTATAAATAAATGATAAATAGGTTTTGCACTGTCTCCTGTTCCTCCTCCATCACTCAGCTGATACGGCGGATTTCCTACAATTACATCAAATTTCATATTGAATATCTTTTCGGGTTTATCTGTATGAATAAAATGATAAGCATAAGTTTCTAAAATTTCATCGCGGTCATATTCCTTTTGACTTGCGCCGCAATAACTACATTTCCCGTTTTGCCAAGTGTGCTGCATCCGTTCATAGCGGATATTTCCTTGTTCATCCTCAAACGTTTCACAAATGGAGTATTTCCCATTGGCTGTTTTTGAGCAATACACGCTTCTACGGGAGAGCAAAGAGGTCAGTTCTGTAATAGCAATACCATATAACTGATTCTTGAAAATATGGTTAATGCGTTCCTGCTTGCCGGGAATTTGTATTTCCAAACCGTGCATCAGACGTTTTGCCATTTCGCGCAGAAACACTCCCGATTTGCTTACAGGATCCAAAAACTTCGCATTGGGATTGCTCCATATTTCTTGAGGCAATAAGTCCAATATATCATTTACTAAGTTCGGGGGAGTAAACACTTCGTCATTACTCAGATTGGCAAGACAGGAAAGCACATCGGGATTATAACTTGTTTGTATCATCGTCTCCAAGTTTTAGAAAATGAACTAAAGGGAAATCTTCTACAGGGGTAGGTATAAAAGCCTGGTCTCCCAAGTCTGAAAATAGATTTGGACTTTCCATAGGCTGGCTTTGCAGCAAATTAGCCATCGTGTAATCACGCCTTTTAAGCATACTCCCATTTACAGCACTCC
>LBCX01000436.1 GCA_001657575.1 Bacteroidales bacterium Barb4 | reverse complement strand
GAACCGCGCCCCGGTCCCACGGAAACGCCCATCCCACGAGCCGCCGCAATGAAATCCTGCACAATAAGGAAATATCCGGGAAAGCCCATGCTCTTGATAACGCCCAGCTCAAAGTCAATCCGCTCGCGCACTTCCTCATTCAGCCGCTCTGCATATTTCTTTTCCGCTCCTATATAAGTAAGGTGGCGCAGATAGGCATCATCATTCTCAAACTCCGGCGGAATGGGAAAGTCGGGCATCAGAGGCCCGTTGTCTATGGAATAGTATTCCACCTTGCCGGCTATTTCCAGCGTATTGCGCAGGACTTCGGGCAGGTCGGAAAAGAGGGCGTTCATCTCGGCAGTCGTTTTCAGCCATTCCTGTTTGGAATAACGCATACGGGCAGGGTCGTCAAAGTCCTTTCCCGTGCTGAGACAAATCAGGCGGTCGTGCGCCTCCGCATTCTCTTGGTTTACAAAATGGACATCATTCGAGGCAATCAGCTTGACTTGGTGCTTGGCAGCCAATTCAGTCAATACCCTGTTTACTTCCTGCTGGCGCGGATAGGTAGTACGGTCGGCGGTCGGGTCGCTGGTCGGGTGCCGTTGCAGTTCCAGATAATAATCATCGCCGAAAAGATTCTTAAACCAAAGGAGCGACTCCTCCGCCTTGTCCGTCCGCCCGTTCATAATGTGGCGGGGCAATTCCCCCCCCAGACAAGCCGAACAGACAATCAAATCCTCGTGGTATTTCTCCAGCAAAGCCTTGTCGATACGCGGACGGTTGTAAAAACCCTCCGTCCACGAGATGGAAACCATCTTTATCAGGTTCTTGTAGCCCTTCAAGGTTTTGGCAAGCACAATCAGATGCCATCCCCCCAAGTCCTCCTTGCCGTCCTTCCGTTCCCTGCCGTTGCGGGCGCAATAACATTCGCAACCGAGGATAGGCTTGAACAGTTTGCTTTCGGCGGCGGCAATCTCATCGGCAAGCGTGGCAAGACGGCTGCCGTCTTCCTCCGTCGGGCTGTCCTTCGCTTTGAGCGCGTCCGCCTCTTTGCGGCAAGCCCTGACGGCATCCAGATGTTTGCCGTTCTTCTTCTTTACCTTGTTATAAAATTCCTTGATGCCGAACATATTGCCGTGGTCGGTCATGGCAAGGGCTTTCATGCCGTCCGCCTGCGCCTTTTCGACAAGCGCATCTATCGAAGCCTGTCCGTCCAGCAAAGAGTATTGAGTGTGTACATGCAGATGCACGAAAGGTTCCATACAGTAATGCTTATGTGAATATCCCGCCTTTCACCCTAACAGGGTTTGAAACCCTGTTAGGGATTGTCAGATGGAAAAAGGTTATTAAACTCTTTTTTGAATTGGCGAAGATAGAAAAAGCCCCGAAAAAACAGAGGACAAGCCTCCCGTTTTTTCGGGGCATCCGGGTAGCAGCAGTTAATTAGCCACCCTTAATTTTCTGTGAGTTAATCATACTCTTCATAATGTCCTGGTATCAGGACGTTGGGATGTTCCATGGGATTGATTATCTCGGGGGGAAGGTCGTGATCGCGCAGGACGGTTCCGAACGGCTTTATGCGTATATCCATACGGGGATAGTTATCAAAAGCTTCGACGTCACCATCTATGACTTCCCA
>LBCX01000435.1 GCA_001657575.1 Bacteroidales bacterium Barb4 | reverse complement strand
GTTGGCTTTGCCGAGACGGATGTAGTTGAAAGCGTCGGCTATGGCGTTTGTGGAGGAGGCACAGGCTGAAACGGTTGCAAAGTTAGGCCCGTGGAAACCGTACAGCATGGAAATGTGTCCAGCGGCTATATCGGGTATTATTTTGGTAATGAAGAAGGGACCGTAACGCGGCCCGCGTTCTTTGTCGTGCGCCATTGTTTCTTCCTCAAAGGATTTGATACCCCCAATGCCGGCACCGAAGATAACACCGATGCGATCCAAGTCTTCTTTTTCCACGTCAAGACGGGAGTCGGCTATGGCCTCTTTGGCTGCTGTCAACGCAAAGAGGCTGTAGCGGTCGCATTTCCGGGCTTCTTTCCTGTCCATCTGTTGCAACGGGTCGAAATCCTTGATCTCGCAGGCAAAACGGGTTTTGAACTTGGCAGGGTCAAACTGAGTGATAGGCCCCGCACCGCTTCTCCCGTTAATAAGACCCTCCCATGTTTCATGGAGGGTCTTACCTAAAGGAGTGATAGCACCAAGTCCTGTTACTACAACTCTTTTTAATTCCATACTTTTCAAATCGGATTACTTCGCGTTTTCTTCAATATAGGCAATGGCATCGCCCACGGTGGTAATCTTTTCCGCCTGATCATCGGGGATGGAGATACCAAATTCTTTTTCAAACTCCATAATGAGTTCTACCGTGTCAAGCGAGTCTGCCCCTAAATCGTTGGTAAAGTTGGCTTCGTTAGTCACTTCACTTTCTTCAACACTTAATTTGTCAACGATGATAGCCTTTACTCTTGATGCAACTTCAGACATGATTTCTTAAATTTTTAATTAATACTACGATTATAACTTTCTACATTTGCGGCGCAAAGGAAGAACATTTTTATGTTATAAAACAAATAATCCAAGTAAAAAAACACGCAAAATTGCACAATACACCCTTCCTTGTGCAGGCGTTGATAATCTGATATGAAAAATATAGCTGTTTTTGCTTCCGGTTCGGGGACGAACGCCGGAAATATCATCCATTATTTTGCGGGAAGTACTGCCATAAAGGTGGCTGTCGTTTTATCCGACAACCGCGAGGCGGGGGTACATGAGCGAGTGAAAGGGCTGGATGTTCCTTCTTTTGCTTTCACGCGCGGGGAGTTTGCGGAGGGGAGTCTCATTTTGCAGAAGCTGGAGGAGTATAATGTGGAGTTCATTGTTTTGGCAGGCTTTCTGAGCAAGGTGTCAGAGGCTTTGCTCGTGGCATTCCCTAATAAAATAATCAATATCCATCCAGCCCTGCTGCCGAAGTACGGGGGGAAAGGAATGTACGGTATGCGCGTGCATGAAGCGGTGGCTGCCGGCGGAGAGAAAGAGTCGGGCATTACCATACATTATATAAATGAGCAGTATGATGAGGGAGTTGTTATTTTTCAGGCGGTCTGCCCCGTTCTGCCTGCTGATACGCCGGAGGATATTGCTGCTAAAGTCCATGCGCTTGAATATGCCCATTATCCGCGTGTTATAGAGGAACGGCTGTCAATAATATAATAACTGCTTACAATAAGTACGTGATGTAAATTAGTTTGGGTAATTATATATCAGTTTACAGTATTTCGGAACGTGGGAAGCCTTTTGTTGTTTTTG
>LBCX01000122.1 GCA_001657575.1 Bacteroidales bacterium Barb4 | reverse complement strand
GGGGCTGAAATCTCTTGCCCTTTCAGGGCATTTGCGCAGAGTTATCCTGAAAGGATACCGGATTTCAGCCCCACATGTAGCGAAGCGGAATGTGGGGTTAAGGTGAATACATTCCAAACAAAGCCCTGAAAGGGCGATACTAAATGCAACATATAAATTCGGTCGTTCTTTCTTATCCCTACATTCCGCTGTGCTCCATGTGGGGCTGAAATCTATTGTCCCTGCGGGACTCCCAAATACATCTTTATTTGTTTTTACTTCTCCCTTTCCGCCGCTTTCGCCTTCTCCCAAATGCTGTCCATTTCTTCGAGGGTCATCTCCTTGAGGGGGCGACCTGCCTGTGCGGCGTGTGCCTCCAAGTAGTTGAAACGGCGTATGAATTTGCGGTTGGTGCGTTCCAAGGCATTGTCGGGATTGATTTTGTAGAGGCGGGCAGCGTTGATGAGGCTGAAAAAGAGGTCGCCGAACTCGTCTTCCATGTGGTCGGCATCCATTCGGGCGATTTCGGTTTTCAGCTCGGTAAACTCTTCCGACACCTTGCCCCATACCTGCTCGCGCTCTTCCCAGTCGAAGCCGGCATTCCGCGCTTTGTCCTGTATGCGGTGCGCCTTTACGACGGAGGGGAGGGCAACGGGGACACCTTCAAGGACGGTTTTGTTGCCACCCTTTTCTTTGAGTTTGAGCTGTTCCCAGCTTTGTTCCACTTTTTGGGCAGTGTCGGCATTGTCTGTTCCGAATACATGCGGATGGCGGTAGATGAGCTTGTTGCACAAGGCATCGCATACATCCTTTATATCAAAGGCTTCCTTTTCTTCGCCTATCTTAGCATAGAAGATGATGTGCAGCAACATATCACCCAATTCCTTTTTTATATCCTCGTTGTCGCCGCGCATCAGGGCATCGCAGAGTTCGTAGGTCTCCTCAATGGTGTTCGAGCGGAGGCTTTCGTTGGTTTGCTTTCTGTCCCACGGGCATTTTACACGCAGCTCGTCCATGATGTCCAACAAGCGACCAAAGGCTTGCAGTCGTTCTTCTTTTGTATTCATTGTTTTGTATGTTAGCGGCGTGCCCATTCATTCAGTCCACTTTGCAGGAATTGAATGTATGGCGGGATGCGTTCATCGTAGGCATAAGAGGGGGCGAGCGGTTTGCCTTCGTTGTCGAGGATGACGTAGAAAGGTTGGGCGTTGGCTCCGAACTTGCTGCGTTGCAGGTAGCTCCATTTGTCGCCGATGGTTTTCAGTTTGCGGGTCTTGCCGTATTCGGTTATTTCGATAGGTTCCGGCAGTTTGGTTTTGTCGTCCACGAAGAGGGAGATGAGGACGTAGTCGTTTTCAAGCAGTTGCTTTACTTTCGAGTCAGTCCAGACAGCGGCTTCCATCTTCCGGCAGTTTACACAACCGAAACCGGTGAAGTCAATAACAACCGGCTTGCCTGCCCGTTTGGCATACGCCATACCGGCTTCATAATCATCAAACGGAGCATGTACTTCCTCTTCATACAGGCTGAAATCCTGCGTATAAAGCGGCGGAGCAAAGGCACTGATTGCCTTCAACGGTGCACCCCACAAGCCCGGAATCATATAAACGGCAAAGGCAAACGACAGAATTGCCGCAAAGAGGCGCGGAACGGACACATGCCCCTGCCCGCTGTCATGCCTGAACTGTATTTTCCCCAACAGATAGACCCCCAGCAGTGCAAATATCACAATCCAAAGCACCAGAAACACCTCGCGGTCAAGTATGCGCCACCCGTATGCCAAATCCGCCACAGACAGAAACTTCAACGCCAACGCCAACTCCAAGAACCCCAGCACCACCTTCACCGCATTCAACCACCCGCCCGACTTCGGCATTCGCTGCATCACATTGGGAAAAACGGCAAAGACCCCGAACGGAACCGCCAACGCCACCGCAAACCCGAACATCCCTACAGCAGGCCCAAAGAGCGACCCCATCGCCGCCGCCTGCACCAATAGCGTCCCGATAATCGGGCCTGTGCAGGAAAACGACACCAGCACCAGCGTAAACGCCATAAAGAAAATACTCAATACCCCGCTTGTCGCATCTGCCTTGCTGTCCAGCTTATTCGTCCACGACGACGGCAGCACCAGCTCGAACGCCCCGAAGAACGACATGGCAAAGGCTACCAGCAACCCGAAGAACAGTATATTGAACACGGCATTTGTCGATAAATCATTCAGCGCACTCGCCCCGAAAACCGCCGTTATCAGCAGCCCCATGATTAAATAAATTACCACGATAGACAGCCCGTAAACAGCCGCATCGGCTATCGCCTTCTTCCTCTTCTTCGTCCTTTTCAGAAAGAAACTGACCGTCATCGGTATCATCGGCCATACGCAGGGAGTGAGAAGGGCAATCAACCCGCCGACAAAGCCGGACAGAAAGATAACAAGCCAAGATGTGTCCGCCGCCGAAACCACCGGATCGCCGAAGGCTTTCAACTCCTCAATGACAGGCTCCCACAGAGCCGGACTGTCTGTTTCCACCCCCGCCCCCACCTCTAACAGGGTTTCAAACCCTGTTAGGGGTAAATCCTCCGCCTCCGCCTGTATTTGATTTGCCCCGAATGAAAACGCCACCCGTTCAGGCGGCAGACACATGGCATCATTACACGCCATAAACTCCACCTCGCCGGCAAGCGCAAAACCGGCGGCATCCGTCACCCTAATCTTTTGTGTAAACGACACCGCCTCGGCATACCATCGCAACTCCATCTGAAACATCTCATCCTGCACCTTCGTCGGCGCAACAGACGGCACGGGACTGCCGACAAGTTCCACCCCCGCCACCGTCTCAAAGTCAAAGGAAGTAGATACAGGCCCCCCTTCGGGCAGGTTCATATCATACAAATGCCACCCCTCATCACAAACGGCAGCAAATACAACGGCTTTCTCCGGCGCGCCCGTATCCTCCAACCGGATTTTCCACTTGACGGGGGTCATTATCTGCGCTTGCACCGACAGCACTGCTGCGGCAAGCAGGAAGAGGGTTATAATTCTTTTCATCGGAAGCTCCTTTTATGGTTTTAACTGACTTTTGACTTCGTCATATTTTTCAACCAATTCCCACAACAGATCAATATTCTTATCTCCGGTGTTCCTCAACATTTCTTCCGTAAAAGTGAATTCATCCCCGATGTCATGCGAATCATCCCATTTTTTCCACTTCTTTTTACATGCCAGATTAACCATGGTTTCCCAGATCAAATCGTCAAACACCTCATCCAACTGTTCTGTCAAGGCAGCAAGATCTTTCTTGTAATCGGCATACGCATTGATGTCAATGATATTAGATTTCATACTTTCTATCATTTTTCTTACCCGTTTTGAAATATATAAGTTTCCTCTAAACTGTTTTGGTTAAGCCTCATCATCGTCTCGAAGGGACAAGAGATTTCAGCCCCACATGAAGCGAAGCGGAATGTGGGGCTAAAAACGACACCAACAAGAGAGTTCTGAAAGAACGACCGAATAGTATATGTTGCATTTTGTATCGTTCTTTCAGAACTTTCCTGACGGCACTATCTGTGACCCCACATTCCGCTTTGCTGCATGTGGGGCTGAAATCTCCTGTCCCTTTGGGACGACCACGCAACAGATTTAATATAAACTAATTTGCATCACGTGTTTACTTTGAATGGATTAAAGCGGCGCAAAAATAGTAAATAGTATGGATTTTCCTAAGTACGTAAAAGAAGCCGGAAAGGCTCCCGTTTGCCGAAAGGCATTATCTTCGCGGCTTTTATGGCATAATCCAAAGCAAAAAAGCAACACATAAATGATAAAGGAACTGCATCTCCGCCTCCTCCCCGAAGAGGCTGCCAATGAGCAAAGCCTGAAAGAGGTGGTTGTCTGCGAAACGGGCGAAGCGGCGCAGGCTGTCACCGCCGTCCGCGTATTGAAACGCTCGACGGATGCCCGCCAACATACCATATATATAAATGTAACGTTGCGCGTCTTCATCAACGAAGAGCCTGAGGGGGAAGAATGCCCCGCCCTTGTCTATCGGGATGTGTCGAAGGGGCGGTCGGTCATCGTGGTCGGTGCCGGACCGGGGGGATTGTTTGCCGCCCTGCGTCTGATTGAGTGCGGACTGCGCCCCATTGTTGTGGAGCGGGGCAAGAATGTGCATGAGCGCAAGAAAGACATTGCCCTTATCAGTCGGGAACATACCGTAAACAGTGAATCCAACTATTGCTTCGGCGAAGGCGGCGCGGGTGCCTATTCGGACGGCAAACTCTATACGCGCAGCAAGAAGCGGGGGTCGGCGGATAAAATCTTCCGCGTCCTTTGTCAGCATGGTGCCTCCCCGTCCATCCTCTCGGATGCCCGCCCCCATATAGGAACCGACAAGTTGCCCCACGTAATTGAGAACATTCGCGAGCAAATCATCCGTTGCGGGGGAGAAGTACACTTTGAAACGCGGATGGATAAACTGATTATCCGAAACGGCGAAGTGACCGGCATAGAAACCCATACGGGGCAGACCTTCTCCGGCTCCGTCATCCTTGCCACCGGTCATTCCGCCCGCGATGTCTATCGTTACCTGCATCGTGAAAACATTCCCCTTGAAGCCAAAGGTATTGCCGCCGGTATCCGTCTGGAGCATCCGCAGGAGCTGATCGACCAAATCCGCTATCACCGGAAAGAGGGCAGGGGCGACAGCCTGCCGGCGGCGGAATACACCTTTACGGCGCAATCCGACGGGCGGGGTGTCTATTCCTTCTGCATGTGTCCGGGGGGCTTTATCGTGCCCGCCGCTACGGATACAAAGCAGGTGGTGGTCAACGGCATGTCGCCCTCCCACAGGGATTCTCTTTGGGCAAATGCGGGAATGGTGGTAGAAATACGTCCGGAAGATTATCCTGCCCTCATGGACGGGGAAATGACAATACCCCCCGATTCTCCCCTTGCCCTGATGGCGTTTCAGGAACGTATGGAAGAAATGGCTTGGTTGAACGGCGGGATGAAGCAGACGGCTCCGGCGCAGCGGATGACCGACTTCGTGCAGGGGCGTAATTCAGGCAGTCTGCCCGCCTCATCCTATACGCCCGGCGTGCTGGCTTCGCCCTTGCATTTCTGGATGCCGGAGTTTATCACCTCCCGTCTGCGCGACGGCTTCCGCCGGTTCGGCAACGCCTCCAAAGGCTTCCTCACCAATGAAGCCCTGATGCTTGGGGTGGAGACACGCACGTCCTCCCCCGTCCGTATCCTGCGCGACAGGGAAACCTGCCGTCACGTCACGCTGAAAGGTCTGTACCCCTGCGGCGAAGGGGCTGGCTATGCCGGAGGCATCGTTTCCGCTGCCATTGACGGCGAACGCTGTGCCGAAGCGGCGGCAGCCGACTTGTGACCGGTTTCGTACCCCGCAATCCTACGGTTGCTGACCCCGCAACCCTACGGTTGCCGACCTCGCAACTGTACAGTTGCCGACCCTGCAATCGGGGGATTGCTGACCCAGCAACAGTAGAGGTAACGCAAATAAAAGATCATGATAAGCAAGAATACACTTAAATACATCCGCTCGCTTGGCGAGAAGAAGAACCGCAATGAGCATGGAACCTTTGTGGCAGAGGGCAACAAGCTGGTTTCGGATATGCTGTCCGCTTTCACGGGCGAGGTGATTATCGCCAAAACGTCGTGGATGGCTACTCAGGGGAATATTCCGACAAAGGAACTGCTGGAAGCAGATGAAGAGGATATTCGCAGGGCAGGCTTCCTGAAAAACCCGCAGGATGTGATTGCCGTGTTCCGGCAACCGCTTTGGCGGCTTGAAGATGCCAGCCCGTCGGAGGAGCTTGTCCTTGCCCTCGACGGCATACAAGACCCTGGCAATCTGGGCACTATCATACGGCTGGCGGATTGGTTCGGCATTCGGCATATCGTATGCAGCAATGACACTGCCGATGTGTTCAACCCCAAAACCGTGCAGGCAACTATGGGTTCTCTGGTGCGCGTTCAGGTTCATTACACCGATTTGGCAGCTTACCTGCTTGCCCAAAAAGAAGCTGCCGTCCCTATCTACGGCACCTTCCCTGACGGCAACAACATCTACGCCGCCACCGCCACATTATCCCCCGAAGGCATCATCGTCATGGGAAACGAGGGAAACGGCATACGTCCCTCTGTGGAAGCCCTGATTGGCGAGCGGCTGTCCATTCCCGCCTGTCCCGCCGGGCGGGAAACGGCGGAATCGCTCAACGTAGCCGTTGCCGCCGGCATTGTCTGTGCCGAATTTCGCCGCCCCAGCAGATTATAAATCCCGTTTACCTCTATCCTTAATGATTCACGCAAGCGCATTGACATAATTTTTCAGGTCTTTATGTCAAGAAAAGCCGCATAATACTCCTCATTCACAGTTGCCTGCTATTATTTCACACGGCATGGATTTATGCGCAAAGTATTAACTACATTTGCGGCAATTTTACTAAATGATACGGTTATACGGTATGATAATAGAGGGTATGGATACGAACGGGGAAGAGGGCAAGAAGAGCCTGAACTTTATCGAGGCTTTTGTGGAAAAGGATTTGGCGGACGGCAGGAACGGCGGCAGGGTGCAGACGCGCTTCCCGCCCGAACCGAACGGCTATCTGCATATCGGTCATGCCAAAGCGGTCTGTCTTGACTTTGGCATCG
Organism: Bacteroidales bacterium Barb4; assembly: GCA_001657575.1. Classification (GTDB taxonomy): domain Bacteria; phylum Bacteroidota; class Bacteroidia; order Bacteroidales; family Tannerellaceae; genus Barb7. Next base: position 1,823 of record LBCX01000122.1, on the reverse strand, counting down.
CCAAGAAGTACGGCGGCATCTGCAAGCTCCGTTTCGACGACACCAATCCCGGGCGGGAGGATGTGGAATACGTCGATTCCATCATGGAGGATATTAAATGGCTGGGCTTTCAGTGGGACGAGGTGGTTTATGCTTCGGACTATTTCCGGCAGCTGTATGATTTTGCCATTGAGCTGATCAAGCAGCGCAAGGCTTATATTGACGAACAAAGTTCAGAAGAGATTGCCGGGCAGAAGGGGACACCTGTGCAGCCGGGCATGAACAGTCCCTACCGTGAACGCCCTACGGAAGAAAACCTTGACCTTTTCCGCCGTATGAACGAGGGCGAGTTTGAGGAAGGGCGTATGATTCTCCGCGCTAAGATTGACATGGCTTCTTCCAATATGCACTTCCGCGACCCGGTGATGTACCGCATCATCAAGCATCCGCATCACCGGACGGGTACGGAATGGCACGTCTATCCGATGTACGACTTTGCACACGGGCAGAGCGACTACTTTGAAGGCGTGACCCATTCCCTTTGTACGTTGGAGTTTGAGGTGCACCGTCCCCTTTACGATTATTATATTGATTTGTTGAAGAAGGACGACAATTACCGTCCCCGTCAGACGGAGTTTAACCGCCTGAACCTGACCTACACGGTGATGAGCAAGCGGAAACTGCTGCAACTCGTGCAGGACGGGCTGGTGAATGGGTGGGACGACCCCCGTATGCCGACCCTCTGCGGGTATCGCCGGCGCGGATTTACTCCCCTGTCCATCCGCAACTTCGTTGACAAGATCGGCTATACCAAATATGACGGCATCGTGGATGTCGCCCTGCTGGAACATGCCGTCAGGGAGGACTTGAACCGGATAGCTCCGCGCGTGTCCGCCGTCCTTGACCCCGTGAAGCTGATGATCACCAACTATCCGGAAGGGCAGACCGAGATGACGGAGGCCGTCAACAATCCCGAAGACCCGACCGCCGGCAGCCATGAAACAGCCTTTTCCCGTGAGCTGTACATTGAGCGGGAGGACTTCATGGAAGACGCTCCCAAAAAGTTCTTCCGCATGACGCCGGGACAGGAGGTGCGTCTGAAAGGGGCTTATATCGTCAAATGCACCGGCGTAAAGAAGAACGCCGAAGGCGGTATCGAAGAAATATACGCCGAATACGCCCCCGATACCAAAAGCGGTATGCCCGAAAGCAACCGCAAGGTGAAGGGTACACTCCATTGGGTGTCCGTGGCACACAGTCTGCCGGCAGAAGTGCGCCTCTACGACCGCCTCTTTCTTGCCGAGAACCCTGCGGAGGAAAAGGACAAGGGCTTTACGGAACTGCTGAACCCCGACTCGCTGCAAGTGCTGACCGGTTGCCGCGTGGAAGCCGAATTGCAGAAGGCCAAGCCTTACGACCATTTCCAGTTTCAACGGACAGGCTATTTCAACCTTGACCCCGACAGCAAAGATGGCAAACTGATATTCAACCGCACCGTATCTCTGAAAGACAGTTGGAGCAAGGTAAAAGACAAGGCATAATGCCTCCCGTATCCCCCAATATTACACTGATGTCATGCAGATGCCCCTTCGGTAGGGTGTCCAAAATATCAAATCCCCTGTTTCATCCGGCAAGTGTATTCATCCTCTTAACCGCAGGATTATCCGTAAGACTGCCTTTCGTCCGACTCTCCAAATCCTTCATAAAAACACCCTCAAGACAACGCTTGAACTCAACGCGGAAGGCCGGTCTCTGTCGCCTGTCCGCGTGAGTAAAGGCAAAATCAATGCACGGGCAGTCACCCCGTGCAGCGGATTCCCCGGCCGCTTAAACCTGCAGCAGCC
>LBCX01000434.1 GCA_001657575.1 Bacteroidales bacterium Barb4 | reverse complement strand
AAATCTCCCGTCCCTTCGGGACGACCGTGAAACATTAGACATAGTATAAACTAAATTTTTTGGTGTATTCTTTCTTTTTGGTTACATATAAAAACCATATCGAGGAACTCCTCGGTATGGTCATCAACGGTTACGCAGATATTTTTATAATATAAACTACTCTGTATCATATACTTATCGGAGGCTGAAAGGCTGGTATCATATCGTTGAGCTCAACGATATGATCTTCATGTATATTACTTATCATAAATCATTCTGGCTTTTTCTATCTTCTTGATACTGTCAGCAGTGGGAAGGCTTTCAGGCATTTCCCCGCCAAGTTCTTCAATCGTTTTACGCACCTTTTTGCCTACTTCAAAATGGGTCTGGTTGGCTTGCTGCCTGCCTTTTATCTCTTCACGGCGCAATTTCTCTTCGGTCTGTGTCGCGCGGAATAAATTGGCAGCCAGTTCGGTGCTTCCCATGTGGTCAAGTATCTGCTGGCTTTTCTTCAAACCCTTCTTTCTGTGAATGGCTTTGGCATCCAAGCCTCCGTACAGTCCCATATAGCCGTGGTTTTGGAAAACGGCATAATCAACCGGTTCAATGACGCCGGCTTCTTTGGCGGCAGCCGCCAAATGAATATTGTGCTTTGCCACTTCGTTACGCAGGAATAAACGCCTCTCATCCTCTGTGCTCAGGCTGTTGTATTCCTCCATCTGCCGTATTTCCTGCAAACGGGTTTGAACGGCAAAGTAAGTTTGTCCCAAGGCAACCACCTCTTTATTCGGGTCGGCATTTTGGACAATCAGATAGCAGGCATAACGGGAAAGTTTAAGGTTATCTACCTCTCTTTTAGCCCCGGAACCAATTGGAACCATATCGTTGAACTCAACGATATGGTTATCGACAGGCTGACCGCTGTTTTGACAAGCCTCCTTTGCCTTGGCTATTACAGAAGAGAAATTTCGGAAGTCGGTATATTCCAATACTTTCGCCAGTTGGCGGGCACTCCAATATTCATTCCCCTTTTCGTCTGTCATCCGTATTTGTTCAAATACAGACAGTGCTTGTTTAGATAGTTTTTTTGTCATAATCTTTATTCTTTTGGTGTATTCTTTCTTTTGGTTAATTACGGAAAATAGATTCTACTTTCCTGTATTTCAGCTGATTTTAGAGCGTTTACATACAAAAACCATATCGAGGAACTCCTCGATATGGTCATCAACGGTTACACAGGTATTTTTTATAATATAAACTACTCTGTATCATATACTTATTGGCGGCTGAAAGGCTGGTATCATATCGTTGAGCTCAACGATATGATCTTCATGTATATTACTTATCATAAATCATTGACTCTGTGAGGGGTAAAAATTGTATAAAGGTCAAACGGTCGTTTGAAGTCAAGTCAAACGACCGTGTGAAGTCAGGTCAAACGACCGTGTGAAGTCGAGTCACCCGACCGTGTGAAGCCGAGTCACACGGTCGGGTGAAGCCGAGTCAACCGACCGTGTGAAGTCGGGTCAACCGACCGTGTTATTGAACAACGGTAAGTATCGGGTCAAAAATAACAGTGGCAGGTTCTTTCCTGTATGAGGATGATTTACTGCTGCGCCCCGTTGTCTGCGTAACCAGCCGCAACCGCCAAT
>LBCX01000121.1 GCA_001657575.1 Bacteroidales bacterium Barb4 | reverse complement strand
TCCGGACTCGAAAGAGAAACAGGCACGGGGCAGGATCTGAAAGACGATATGCCTGTTTGTTATCTTGGATTTCTTTGCTGTTCCCGTGCTTTCTTTTCTCCAAATGCTACTGCAAATTTATGGGTTACTTTCTTAATTTTAACAGGGGGACAAACATACGAGGATACATGTCAAAACCTATGGGTAATCATGTAATTTTTGTTTGTCTTCAAGGGTCTCGGCGCGTTCAATCAGGTATTTCATTTAGTAGATTTGTCCTTTATTATATTTAAAATTTTCAATTACTTCCGTTGCGTCTGCCCCACGAAAAAAAGAATCAATACAACCCCAATAGGCACATTTGATATTTTTATATTTCATTTTCGGTTCCAAAGCATTAAATTTTTTGATAAGTCCATCACTGCGTAGTATTACGGGCAAAATAGCAACATAATAGAATGAAGAAGCACCAAGTATATAATTCTTATATGCTTTTTTAACTATTCCATTCTCTCCAATCTTTTTTACTCGTTCTCCGATAACTGAATCATCTATCTGGGATTGTGTGCCTAATTCCGAAAGTAAATACTTGTAGTATAGTTGAGCAAAAATATTCGAAGAGACACCTTCGTAGTTCTTGTCTTTTTTTATTTTATCAAATTCTTCCTCAATATCATACTTCCCACTATATGTTTTGACTTTCCCTTCAATAAAAATTACTCGTTTTTCATCGCCCTTTTCGGCAATAATTGTCCAATCATTAGTGCCAAATTCCGAAAATGATTGTTCGTTTAAAAAAGTGTATGAAACTTTGTCATCATTAAAGAAATCCTCGTTAATATCCAGCGTTGATATAAAACCACTTGTTTTTTCAGGATGCTCTCTCAAATAAAAAATAATGCTGTTAAATACTCCTCTTTCGGAATAACCCAAAACTTTTACTTCTGACATAATGTTTATTTTTAATGATTTATACTAATCTTTCTCCGCTGTTTTTAAGATAATTTTCCCCCTGACCATTGTTCTCTTGTTGGCGTGGTGGAATAGAAAAGACATAAAAGAAGCCCGCGAAAATATTGATTTTCCCAGACTTGGCACAAGGTCAACGCATTAAAAACAGAAACATCAACAATATCAATAATCTTTGGTAATTATATATCCGTTTACAGTCTGTGAGTCAGGACAAAGGCAACCCGCAAACCATTACCCTGCGCGATGCCGACAACATCCCCCTGCTCGAAATAACCGGCGTTGCCACCCGCAAGTTTGTCGAACAAAGTCAAGAGGCATAAATGATGAGGGATACGCCCCGTAATCAACCGATATTTTCGCCCCTGCTCCCCGTTAGAAATCCCTGTTTAGGTCGTACCTTTGGCGGCGTTTATTATAAAATCCAAGATGATGAATTTTGTAGAAGAATTAAGATGGAGAGGCATGATCCATGACATTATGCCCGGCACGGAGGAACAACTGCTGAAGGAAATGACGTCGGCGTATGTGGGCATTGACCCGACAGCCGATTCGCTGCATATCGGTCACTTGGTGAGCGTAATGATGCTCAAGCATTTCCAACGTGCCGGACACCGTCCCATTGCTCTCATCGGAGGAGCTACCGGCATGATTGGCGACCCGTCGATGAAGTCCGCCGAGCGCAATCTGCTGGACGAGGCGACCCTCCGCCGCTATCAGGAGTGCATCGGGAAACAGCTGGCGAAGTTTCTCGACTTTGATTCCAATGCACCCAATGCCGCCAAATTGGTGAACAACTACGACTGGATGAAGGAGTATTCCTTCCTCAACTTTATTCGCGATGTGGGGAAACATCTTACCGTCAATTATATGATGGCGAAGGATTCCGTCAAAAAACGCTTGTCGGCGGAAGACAATGCGGGCATGTCGTTCACCGAGTTTTCCTACCAGCTGCTGCAAGGCTACGATTTCCTCCACCTCTACGGACAGGAAGGCTGCCGCCTGCAAATGGGCGGTTCCGACCAGTGGGGCAATATCACGACGGGGACGGAACTGATACGCCGCAAAGCCGGCGGCGAAGCCTTCGCACTGACCTGTCCCCTCATCACGAAAGCCGACGGCGGCAAGTTTGGCAAGACCGAATCGGGGAATATATGGTTAGACGCCGCCCGCACCTCTCCCTACAAGTTCTACCAGTTCTGGCTGAACGTCAGCGATGCGGACGCTGCCAAATACATCCGTATCTTCACCGCCCTGAGCCGCGAAGAAATTGCCGCATTGGAAGCCGAACATGCCGAAGCCCCCCACCTCCGCATCCTGCAGAAGCGGCTGGCGAAGGAAGTCACCGTAATGGTTCATTCTGCGGAAGACTATGAAGCGGCAATCGATACTTCAAACATCCTGTTCGGCGGAACAGCCGAGGCTCTGAAACGTTTGGACGAGGACACCCTGCTGGCTGTATCCGAAACGCTCACGCGCTTTGAAATCTCCCGCGATGAGCTGGCTGCCGGCATCAAAGCCCTTGATTTGTTCACCGAAAAAGCGAAGGTATTCCCCTCCAAAAGGGATATGCGCGAACTGGTGCAAAGCGGCGGCGTAAGCATAAACAAGGAGAAGCTGACGGAAGCCGATGCCGTTATCAACGCCTCCTCTTTGCTGAGCGGCAAGTATCTTTTGGTGCAAAAAGGGAAGAAGACGTATTTCCTGCTGATTGCCGGATAGCCTGTTTGTATGCCGAACTTCCGTTATTTAAAGATATAAGGCAGCTTCTCGTCGAAGAAACGGGTGACCTGCCCGAACAGATGATAGACCTCTTCCGTGAATGAAACCTCCGCAGGGGTATAAACTTTCAGGGAACGGGGTATGACGGACAGTTGTATTTCGCTTTCCGCCATCATCGGCTCGCCGTCCAAGTGCATAATGCCGGGCATCTGGCGGAGGATGGTTACACTACCCGCCTTCAAGGTCTTTATCTTGCTGTTCTTGTCAAGACGTTTGGTGAACAGCTGGACGGCAAGCGTGAATATATCCGGCGGGGAAAAGGGCGAGAGGATGGTAATATCCATCAGCCCGTCCTGTATATCGGCGTGAGGAGCGATAAAGGCATTGTTCCCGTATTGCGAAGCGTTGGAGCAGGCTACAAGGAATGCCTTTTCCTCGTGCACCTTGTCTCCCGTCAGCAGCCTGTATTCCTGCGGCTTGTAACTCAGATATTCCTCAATGGTATTCTTTATATAGGTCAGCGAACCGCGATGTTTCTCGTGGGCAAACTTCTGACTGACCGCCGCATCAAATCCCACCCCGCAGGTGCAGAAAAATACACGGTCGTTAGCCGTGCAACTGTCAATCGTTGAGACCTTCCCCTTTACGATAACCTCCAATGCCCGTTTCACATCCATTGGAATATGAAGCTCCCGCGCCAGCCCGTTGCCCGACCCCTGCGGGATAATGCCGAGCACCGCCTCAGAGTGCATCATGGATTTGGCAACCTCATTGATAGTACCGTCCCCGCCGACAGCCAGTATCCTGTCCGCCTCCCTGTCGAGTGCACAAACTGCCAGCTCGCCCGCATGACCGGCATACTCCGTAAATAATATGTCCAAATCATAGACTTTCTTCGGGAACGCCTCCTCAATCATCTTGGGTATCTTGCGCTTGGAACCGACACCCGACACCGGATTAATGATTGCGCATATCTTATTCTGCTGTCTGCTCATTCTATTTTTCCGGTAGGACAGAGGGTGAAGTAAAACTACTTTTCTGTAACAGGCTGGTAAGAAACAGCGTAAACTCTGTAATATCTCCACCAACGCTTGCTTTTTCCAAAGCGGACATATACTCCTGCCTCCTTTCTACCGGAATGACAGTCCAGTCATAGCCTCCGGATACAAGCATGGCGTTCATCAGAAAACGGGCAATACGACCGTTCCCGTCCATATAGGGGTGGATATAGACAAACACAAAATGACCCAAAACGGCTCTGACTCTTGCGTCAGACTCGTCTTTTAGAAGTTCAAACAATATCGGCACAGCCTCTCTGACTGCTTCAGGGTTCAACGGCGTGTGCTTAGACCCGCTGATATAAACCTGATGAGTGCGGTATCCTGCTAAATCCGACGGTTTCAATAATCCGACGGCAACACTCGGAGCAAACAGTTCGCGATACCAAACCCCGTGGTCGCTACCGACTACCTCACCGGGGTTACCGCCCGTCAATATCTTTTTCACACTTTCTTTGACCGCTTGAAATGCCTGCCAATATCCGCGGGCTGCCATTGCATTTCGTTGTCCGGCGTCCGAAGCGTCTGCATCCGGTTTCCAATGGGCGCTTCTCACTTTTTCTATCAAATCGTCCGTGACTTTATAGCCTTCAATAGAAAGCGAGTGATAAGCATCTGATTTATATTGTGCTTCTATTCCTTTTATACAGGCTTCGACATCAGTATGAATGTGTTTCGTTTCAGGAAAATGGGCAATAACCGTGTCGCGCATCTTATTCCACATCAGTTTCAAGCGCATGACATAAGGTGATGTTATACGGGAATAAGCAATGATACTCCGGTCGGCAAAAGGATCCTCTTCCCGAACGGCATATCCAAGGCTTTTCATTGTGTTCATAATTTCATCTGCGGCATTCGTATGCCCGATGTTTCGGAATGCACCGGCCAATCGTCCGGCTTTGGTGGTTTGTCCCTTTTCAAGTACGATTTTTAGAATATCTGCAACGTCCGGCAGCATTGACAAGCAGGTACGGGCTGTTACACTGTCCAACCTGAAGAAATCGGGGCTGCACTCTATCAAAGCTTCCGGTAGCGTGTAAAGGTTCAATCCGAACAGAGGTTCTCTATAAACGGGGACGGCAACAGTTGTCTTCAAATCAAGCAAAGAAGTGTTATACATCAATAGCACGACATTGTTTGATGCTTTCGAAGAACGTATAACAACTTGTTCCGGAACAGTTCTGTTACCGCTGTAAAGAGATAAGGATTGGTCAGCGGATAAACACCACTCCTGCCCGAATCGTGCATTTGCATAGTTGGATATAAAATACCAATACGAAGTGTACCAATTCGCGGTATCTCCCGCCGCACGATTCGGACGTGATGAGATATACCACCCTTTCATCACTTCCTGTATAAATCCGTGACTCAAAAGCCTCTCTAAATGAGTCCTTGATATTTCGGAAGATTTCAGTACCGCCAAACCGTCTTTATTTTGTAACTGTTTCAACACCAAGAGAGAATCAGCCAATTTGCCCTGTATTGTCGCCATATTCTTTTCTATTCAGCCGCCTCTTATGCCTCTGTATTGTTACAAGTATATTCTGTTGTGTCTTGATTAGTATATTCTGTTGTGCGGTTGCAAAATGCCCTCTACCGCACAATAATCTTTTTCCCCTTACTGCTCTTTTGAGAAGTTGATGTCAAAACATAAACCCCTGCCTGCAACCTTACCGGATACTGCACATCCGCACCGTCCGCCCTGACCCGCAACACTTCCCGTCCGCCAAGTGCCGCAACCGCAACCATTCTGCCCTCCATATTGACAAGATGCAGCACGCCGTCTGCATAATACGCCTTCTCCTTTTCCGCCGCCGGCGCAAGGCTTCCTTCCGCCCATCCCTTCTCAAACACTGCCAAAACCTTTGCGTCTCTCTTCGCCATAAATACATACGGATTGGCAGCCGACAGGAAACGCCCCTCTCCGTCCGTCCACCCTGCCGGACGCATACCGGACACGGCAAACGCCGTCAGGCGAACCTCCGTATTATACATATACCTTCCCCCGCCGGTCACACCTCCGAACCGCAGATCCGCCGCCTCTGTCTCTATCTCAATGATGTTCCGCGCAAAGACAGCCTCCACCCCCTTTTCATCCGTCAGTGCAAACATATAGGGATTGGCATCGGAAAGCACCTCCCCCCTTTCATCCGTCCATTCCACATGATAACCCCGATCGGGCGAAGCCTCCAGCGTCACCGCCGTTCCATACGGATACATCCCCCCCTCGCCCCGCTTTATCAGTCCGTTTTCACCGGCGGAAAGGGACAGCCTGATCCGATAGTCCCCTCTATCGAAAACAGCATGAAGAACAACATCCTCTGTCAAAGGAAAGTTATAAGGATTGCTTTCCGAAACGAAATTTCCCCCTTCATCCACCCATTTCACAAACCGCCACCCTGCCGCAACTTCTACCTCTGCACGGATAAACCTGTTGTACGGATAAACATCGGACACGTCCGCCGCCAGCCTCCCCGCCGCCGGATCAACGGACAGCGTTGCCCTGTGCGTTATGGAAACATCCTCCGTAAACAGTGCACGCAACACCGTGTTGTCCGCCAGCAAAAATATCAAGGGGTTTGCATCGGAAAGGAAACGCCCGGTTGCATCCGTCCACTGCCAGAAGCGGTAGCCCGGATCGGGTGTCGCCTGTGTCCGTATCTCCGTCTCATAGGGATAAAAGTCGTTCAGCTCAGCCGGAATGCTGCCGTTCTCACCGGCGGTCAGCGTCACATAGCAGTCTTCTCTCCGGAATACTGCCGTTATCGCCGTGTCCTTCGTCAGCACGAGTGTATGGGAAACGTTGTAGGAGATAAGCTCCCCTTCCTCGTTTGTCCATTTCAAAAAGGAAAAGCCCCCGGCGGGAACAGCCGTCAATATCGCCTGCTCCCTGTAGCGGAACATCGTGCCGCCGCCGGTTACGCTCCCCGTCCCCGGCTGATACACGCCGATTGCCGTATAAAGGTTCGGAACAATGGACATGCCCGCCCATTTCCCGCCGTTTTCGCCGTATCTCACGCCGTATCGCTCTTCCGACCCTTTGGGTATGCGTATCTTGCAGGAGGCGGGCACCCCTTCGAAAGCATCCCGCTCGTAAGACACTTCCTGCGGACTGTTCCAGCCGACGGTTATTTCCTGCAATCGGCTGCAACGGGCAAAGGCACGCCCGCTGATGCGTTGAACGCCGGACGGAACGGTCACCCTTTCCACGGACGGATGCCCAAGAAACGCCCCCATGCCGATGCCCGTAACGGCATAAACCCTGCCGTTGTAAGGAACAGCGGAAGGTATGACCGCATTGCCGCTTCCCTCATGGTTATGCCTTCCCTCTGAGGGATGCCGCACGACGGACGCTGCCAGCTTCCCGTCGTTAAGCCCGTAGGCAACCCCGTCAATCTCTCGCACGAAACACACGGGAAGACCCCGCCATACGCTGCCGTAAATGGCTGCCGCACCCTCCGGCACATACATCCGGCAATCGGGTGCCGCACCCGCAAACAGATTCTCGCCGAAAGCCACACCCGTCAGATCCGTCTGTTCCATATAAACCTCCTCAAGCAACGTACAGCCGCGGAAAGCCCCCGCACCGATACTCCGGACACTCGCCGGAATGCGAACCGAGCCTATGTGCGTATCCCCCGCAAAAGCCTCCGCCTCTATGCCCGTCACCGGATAAGTCCTGTCCTGATAAACGATAGAGGAACGGATCGCATAATCAACCGTTTCACCCAAAGCAGGGCGCAGCTTGTCCATAAGGAAAACAACCGACGCCGTCAAAGATTCCACGTCCGGACGGTAAGCCACGCCGTCAAGGATATAGGCGGAGCGGACAACTTCCATCCCCTCCCATCTTGTCCCGTATCTATCCTCCGAGCCGAAAGGGATATGAACCTTGCAGTTGTCAGTCCACCCGCCGGCAAACACACCCGTCCCCACACTGATAACCGCCGGATCAGGCTGAGAGAGATACACATCCTTCAAAAACGGATTATTGGAAAACGCACCGTCGGCAATGGAAGTAGCCGTTGCGGGAATACCGACCTCGTAAAGCATCTCGCACTTCGCAAACGCACGGGCGCCGATACTCTTCAGCCCCTCGTTCAGCTGCACGGAGCCGAGAGAAGTGCTCCCTTCGAAAGCCTGTGCCTCCACGCCGGTAACCGCGTAGTTCACCCCCAGATATGTAATGTGAGAGGGCAGCGCAAGAACCTCGCCGGCATAATCCGGAACCTCCGCCTCCGCATTGCGCATGACTTCAACCGTCAGACTCTTATAATTCAGCCGATAAGCAACCCCCTCGCGCAGGGCAAAGGGGGGAGCCACACGTACCCCCAGCCACGTACTCTCATACTTATCCTCCAACGTAAAATCAACGTGAACCCTGCAATCGGCTGCCACACCCGTAAAAACATCTATACCCGCTGCCACCTTCGCAGGCTCCGTCACACGGGCATAAATAACAAGCAGCTGTGCACAGTTGCGAAAAGCCTCATCCCCTATCGTCTCGACACCCTCCGGAATAACCACGGAAACAATCCCGCTCCCCTCAAAAGCCCGGCTGTCTATCCCCGTCACGGGGTAATCCTTCCCCATATAAGCAATGGAAACGGGGATTTCCAGCGCGGGCGAACCGGTATAATCCGACAGCCCCCCACCTGAATTACGGGCTACGGAAGCCGTCAGCCTGCTGTTGTCCAGACTGTAAGCAATACCTCCCGCAACGGTGCGATCGTTCGGCTCAATGATAATCCCCCCCCATATCCATG
>LBCX01000433.1 GCA_001657575.1 Bacteroidales bacterium Barb4 | reverse complement strand
CCCGATTACGGTTATCATTTTGATAAATGGACAGATGAAAGTGGCGACAGCCTATCCACCGACTCTCTCTTTACGTTCGTTCTGATACGGGACACGATCATTCAGGCGCATTTTGAGAAAAACACTTATACGGTAGCCCTGCCCGCCGTCGAAAACGGTTGCATAGAGATAGCGGACAGCCTGTACAGCGCAGACAGCCTGTACAGCTATGAGTATCAAGACACGGTGCGCGTGAAAGCCATCCCCGATTACGGTTATCATTTGGAGAAATGGACAAATGCAGGGGGCGAAAGCCTTTCCACCGACACTCTCTTTGCCTTCGCCCTGACACGGGACACGACCATTCAGGCGCATTTTGCGAAAAACAGCTATACGGTAACCCTGTCCGCCGAACACGGCAGGACAGAGAAAGTGGAAGCCCCAGACAATTATGTGTATCTGGACACGGTACGTGTGAAAGCCTCCCCCGATTACGGTTATCATTTTGATAAATGGACAAACACAAAGGGCGAAAACCTTTCCACCGACACTCTCTTTACGTTCGTTCTGACACGGGACACGACCCTTCAGGCGCATTTTGCGAAAAACACTTATACGGTAGCCCTGCCCGCCGTCGAAAACGGTCGCATAGAGATAGCGGACAGCCTGTACAGCTATAAGTATCAAGACACGGTACGCGTGAAAGCCTTCCCCTATTACGGTTATCATTTTGAGAAATGGACAAACGCAGGGGGCGAAAGCCTTTCCACCGACACCCTCTTTGCCTTCGCCCTGACACGGGACACGACCATTCAGGCGCATTTTGCGAAAAACAGCTATACGGTAGCCCTGTTCAACGTCAAAAACGACAGCATAGTGACAGCGGACAGCACATACAGCTATGAGTATCTGGACACGGTACGTGTGAAAGCTGTCCCCATTTACAGTTATCATTTTGTGAAATGGACAGACGCAAAGAACAACAGCCTTTCCTCCGATACTCTCCTTACGTTCGTTCTGACACGGGACACGATCCTTCAGGCGCATTTTGAGGAAAACACCTACCATGTAGCCTTGTTCGTAGAAGACAGCAATAACACGGTAGGGACGCTGGAAGGCAAGTTCAATTATGCGCATGGAGACACGGTACGTGCGAAAGCCGTCGCCGGTTACGGTTATCATCATTTTGTGAAATGGACAAATGAAAGAGGCGACAGCCTTTCTTCCGCCAATCCCTTTGCCTTTGCCCTGACACAGGACACGGTCATTCAGGCGCATTTTGAGAAAAACAACTACCATGTAACCCTGTCCACCGCCGATGGCAATAACACGGTAAAGACGGCGGACGGCAAACTTACTTATGCGTATCGGGACACGGTGCGTGCGGAAGCCGTTGCCGGTTACGGTTATCATCATTTTGTGAAATGGACAAATGCAAGGAACGACAGCCTTTCTTCCGCCAATCCCTTTGCCTTCGTCCTGACACGGGACACGACGATACGGGCACATTTTGCGAAAAACAGCTATCGTGTAACCCTGTCCTCCGCCGGAAACGGTCGCGCAGAGACAGCGGACAGCCTGTACAGCTATGAGTACCATGACACGGTACGCGTGAAAGCCTCTCCCGATTACGGTTATCATTTTGATAAATGGACA
>LBCX01000432.1 GCA_001657575.1 Bacteroidales bacterium Barb4 | reverse complement strand
GGACAACGTCCGTCATACAAGGCATAGAGGAGGGCTACGGTTATTTTACGGGGGAAGTGTCCGACCCTGCCACCCGCTATGTCTGGCTGATTGATTACAGCAAATATACGTTTGCGCTCGACCGCTTGCAGGTGTCGGACGGCAGCGACCCCTGCGCCGGCATCCGTCTGACGGGCAGCGGTGCGGAGATACCGGATATGACGTATTACGTACCGAGCGGTACGGTGCCAAATCGGTTGCGGCGGTCGTTTGATATTTCCTACAATACACTGGAATGGTCGGAGGAGGACAGGATGTTTTCCCGCACGGAAGTAAGCCGCAGCGTGGAAGACCCTTTCAATGTGTTTCTGGATGCCCCCCTTTGCGATACGGAGTTTCAAGTGCAGGGCGACGCCTTCTCGCGCCATTTTGGCAGGGAGCAGAGCGTCCGGTCGGGAATGTACGAAGCGGTTGCCGTCAGCGTTCACGCCGATACAACGGTAACAGTGACGGAGGCTCCCAACATGGGCGGCAACGGGCAGGGCATTTCCGCACCCGCTGTTGTCCGCTTTACGGCGTATGCGAACGACCCTGTCGCCTTTGTCTATGTCTGGACGATCTACCGGAGCGATGTGGAGAACGGGCGCGAAAATCCGATTATCCGCTTTCCCGGCAAGGAAGTGGAATATACGTTTACGCTTGCCGGCAAATACACGGCGGAGCTGGAAGTAGCCAACCGCACGGGCGTTTGCAGCGATGCCTCGCAGAGTTTCACGCTGGATATATCGGAGACCTACCTCGAAGCTCCCAATGCCTTCTCCCCCGGTTCCACGCCGGGCGTGAACGATGAGTTTCGCGTTGTCTATAAGTCGGTGACCGATTTCAAGGGGTGGATATTCAACCGCTGGGGGGCGGAAATGTTCCGGTGGACAGACCCCGCTGTCGGGTGGGACGGGAAGAAAGGCGGAAAGTATGTGCCTTCCGGTGTTTATTTCTATGTCATAGAATATCGGGACTCGCAGGGGAAGTCCCGCAAGAAGACAGGGAATATCAATATTTTGCTATCTAAAACGATCCGTAATGAAGAAGTTGTCGAGCCATAGTGTAATAGGCTTTCTTGCCGGAGGCTTGGTCTGTTCATTGACCTGCTATTTGTTTATGGCTTCAAGGGATTGGAAGGAAGTGCGGGAAGAACGCCCTACGGTGTCGGCTATGACGATTACGCCGGAAGTGCCGGACTCGGTCGGCTTCTGCGGGAAAAACATAGACCTGACGCGCTACGACCGGCGGGAGGGCTTTGACCGCGAGCTTTCAAGTTTCACCTATCTCCATTCCACCACTCTGCTGCTCTTCAAACGGGCAAACCGCTACTTCCCCGTCATCGAACCTGTATTAAAGGAGTACGGCATCCCCGACGACTTCAAATACCTTGCCGTTATCGAAAGCCATCTGGAACCGCGCGTAGCCTCCCACGCCCATGCCGTTGGGATGTGGCAGCTCTTGGAAGGGACAGCCCGCGAGTTCGGACTGACCATTACGCCGACGGTGGACGAGCGGTGCGACGTGGAGAAAGCAACCGTTGCCGCTTGCAAGTATCTGAAAAGTGCCTACAAGAAATACGGCGACTGGACGGTGGTCGCCTCCTCCTACAACGCCGGCATGGGGC
>LBCX01000120.1 GCA_001657575.1 Bacteroidales bacterium Barb4 | reverse complement strand
ACTACTTTTGGCAGCCATAACTGTTCTAACTGCTATATAAATATGGAACCCCGCTTCTTACCTCTCATTGAGCAAAGCATCAAGACGCATTGGCATCTCCCTGCCCTTACCAACTACGCCGCCCCCACTCTCCTGTACAGTGACTTTGCCCGTGAAATAGCCAAGCTCCATATTCTTCTTGACAGCGCCGGTATCCAAAAGGGCGACAAGGTAGCCCTCGTCGGGCGCAACTCTGCCGCATGGGCTATCACCTTCTTCGGCACCCTCTCCTACGGCGCAGTCATCGTCCCCATCCTCCACGACTTCACCCCCGACAGCATCGCCCGCATCATCGTGCACTCCGAATCCAAAGCCCTCTTCATCACCGCCCCCTTATGGCACGCCATTGATGAAAACCTCCTCCCGTCCCTTTACCTCGTCAGTTTCCTTGATAATAAAAATGAAGCCCCCGACCTTGACCAACTCTTCCGCTTCAAACGCAAATACCCCAACGGACTGACTCCCGCCGACATACACTATCACATCGAAGACCCCCAAGCCCTCGCCGTCCTCAACTACACCTCCGGCACAACCTCCTCTCCCAAAGGCGTCATGATACCCTACCGCAGCCTTTGGAGCAACACGCAGTTTGCCGCCGACAAGCTCCCCTTCATCCACCCTGCCGACAACATCCTGTGTATGCTCCCCATGGCGCACATGTACGGGCTTGCCTTTGAAATCCTCAACTCCATCAACAAAGGCTGTCACATCCATTTCCTTGCCCGCACGCCCAGCCCTGCCATCCTTGCCCAAGCCTTTGCCGACATACGCCCCGCCCTCATCCTCGCCGTCCCCCTTATCCTCGAAAAGATTGTAACAAACAAAATCCTTCCGCGCCTGCAAGCCTTTCCCCTGAAATACCTTCTCAAACTTCCCCTTGTTGACAGGCTTGTATTCCGCTTCGTCACCCGCAAACTTGCTGCCGTCTTTGGCGGCAAATGCAGTGAAGTAGTAATCGGCGGCGCAGCCCTGAGCAAAGACGTTGCCGCCTTCCTCACCCGCATCCGTTTCCCCTACACCGTCGGCTACGGCATGACCGAATGCGGTCCCCTTGTCGCCTACGAACAGTGGGACACCTTCAAAGCCGGTTCTGTCGGGCGCATCGTTGACCGCATGGAAGTCCTCATCGACTCCCCCGACCCTCGCAACCAAGCCGGTGAAATACTCGTTCGCGGCGACAACCTCATGCTCGGATACTACAAAAACCCCGAAGCCACACAAGCCGTCATGCAGCCCGACGGGTGGATGCGCACGGGCGACCTCGGAACCATAGACGCCGACGGCTTCCTCTACATTCGCGGACGCTGCAAATCGCTCATCCTAAGCTCCAACGGGCAAAACATCTACCCCGAAGAAATAGAGGAGAAGCTCAACGAAATGCCCTACATCGCCGAATCCATCGTCATCTCCGACAACAGCAAACTGACCGCCCTCCTCTGCCTCGACCGGACACAACTCGACAAAGACGGCATCCCCCCCTCTGCCATTGACTCAATCTTGCAGGACACCATCGCACGGCTCAACATGGAAATCCCCGCCTACAGCAAAGTCCACAACTTCAAAATATACACTGGAGAGTTCGAAAAGACCCCCAAGCGCAGCATCAAACGCTACCTTTACCAATCTGCCTTAGAAGAGCATCCTCTTCCAACTTAGAAGAGCACCCTCTTATAACTTAGAAGAGCCTCCTCATGCAAATGCCCTGAAAGGGCAAGAGATTTCAGCCCCACATGGAGCGCAGCGGAATGTGGGGTTAACGGAAAGGGCGACCCGATGGAGTCCTGCAAGGACGATACAAATACAAATGATGATTTACGAACATATAATATCCGGTCGTTCTTTCGGAACTATATATAGTGTAACACGATAACATATTGACTTTAATGGGAATAGAACAAAAAGAAATTAGAACCCTGTCTATATTGATTCCTGCCTACAATGAGGAGAATACAATACAGACTATTTTGGGAAAGATAAGGGATACTGCTTTGCCAAAGGGTGTGGGTAAGGAAATTATTGTAGTTGATGATCATTCAATAGACAGCACCGGAGCGAAGATAAAAGAGTTTCGGGATTCCAATCCTGATGTCTGCTTGAAATACACCAGACATGAGGTAAACAGCGGCAAAGGCTCTGCCGTGCGTACAGCCATAAGCCTTTCAACGGGAGATATTATTATCATTCAGGATGCGGATTTGGAATATGACCCTGCTGATTATAATTTGTTACTGCCCTATTTGCTGTCGGGAGAATACAAGGTAGTGTACGGTTCGCGCTTCCTTTATAAGGAGAACAGGCATTCCTATTTGCGTTTTTATTGGAGAGGGCAATTGGTGTCATGGGTTGCCGGTGTTTTATATTCACAGAAACTGACTGATGAGCCGACTTGCTATAAAATGTTTGACGCAGCACTGTTGAAGTCTATACCATTAGTCTGTACCGGTTTTGAATTTTGTCCGGAGGTAACGGCAAAAGTGTCAAAATTGGGTTATAAAATCAAAGAAGTCCCTATCCATTATTATCCACGCTCCATTGAAGACGGGAAAAAGATAAAGTGGTACGACGGGGTGGAAGCTATATGGACTCTGTTGCGCTATCGCTTTTAAATTCTCAGTGATGTTACGTAAGTTCCCTTAGAACTACGTCCTTGATTCTTTTCTTTCCTTTCTAAAAATCAACCTGTTACCATTTGAACTCTCTCCCAACGGTCGTTTGAAGTCAGCTCCAACGGTCGTTTGAGGTCAGTTCCAACGGTCGTTTGAGGTCAGCTCCAACGGTCGTTGTACCTCATGTGGAACGAGGCTTCCGCCTCATGTGGAACGACCGTTCCCTGCTATCCTGCCTGTTTTCTCCCTCATAACACTTTCGTATTTGCTTTTCCCTTTGACATAGTTCTAAGGGAACTTATACCTTGATAACAGCCCTTACCTTGTTGTTTTGTTGCGAGCTTTCACAAAGAGTATTAACCGTTTAATATTAAAAAAGCCATGAGAGGAACGTAGGAACTAAGCTGAAAAGGACAGTGAAGGATGGTTACCACAATCCTTGCTGTCAGCCCTGTCAATCATTTGAACAAACGGTAGCGGGCACTACCCAACAACTAATTATTAATACTATCATTTATGAAGAATTACATTACAAAGGGCTTTATTGCCCTGCTCTGTATGTGTGTAGGCATAGGAGATGTCAATGCGGCGGCAACGGGAAGTTTGCCGGCAGCAAGTCAGCAGGCGGGTGCGCTTGTGAAAGGCATCATAACCGATGAATCGGGCGAGCCTGTCATCGGAGCCAATGTGCTGGTCAGTGGAACTACCATCGGTACGATTACCGACTTTGACGGCAAGTTTGAATTAGCCGCTTCGGCAGGGGCTGAACTGAAAATATCCTATATCGGCTATTTCCCGCAAAGCGTGAAGGTAGTTGCAGGCAAGACCGATTATAACATTATTCTCCGTGAAGATGCGGAAGCATTGGACGAAGTGATTGTCATCGGCTACGGCGTTGTGAAGAAGAGCGATGTGACCGGTTCGGTTGTTTCTGTCAATTCGGGGGAAATGTTGAAGAGAAATCCGACCACTGTCGGGCAGGGATTGCAAGGTGCAGCGGCAGGTGTTTCCGTGTCCCGCAACTCGGGCGACCCGCGCGGGGAAGTGACCATTCGCGTTCGCGGGGTGGCTACGGTGAATAACTCGGCTGATCCCTTGTTTGTTGTGGACGGGATACCGGTGGGAACAAGCATTGATTTCCTGAACCCCAATGATGTGGAGTCTATTGAGGTATTGAAAGATGCTTCCGCTACGGCTATCTACGGCTCGCAGGGTGCAAACGGTGTGATTATGATTACCACCAAAAGAGGGACAAAAGGCAGTACCCATCTGACATTTGCCGCTAACTACGGCATTCAAACCAACTCCAAGACGTTGGACGTGCTGGATGCCGCAGGCTTTGTAAGTGCAGCCCGCCGGGCAGCGGCAAGCGATAACGCATCGCTGACAAACGCCGCCTGGGCTAATCCGTCTTATGACAGCCGCTTGAACAGCATCAACTGGCAGGACGAAATGACCCGCACTTCCTTGCAGCAGAAATACGACCTGAATGTATCGGGCGGCAGCGAAAACACCCAAGCCGTCATGTCGGTAGGCTATATGAACAACGACGGTATCATTATCAACTCCAACTTCAAGCGTCTGACCGCACGTGCCAATATTGACCATAAAGTAAAGAGCTTCCTCCGCACGGGGATTAACCTTTCCTATATGCACTCGGAAAATCACGGGCTTGACGACAACCGTACCCTGAGCAATTACGCCACGCTGATCCCGACAATGGACGATGTAGATGCCAACGGCAACCTGATGAACGTGCCCATACAATACCCTGACGGTACATGGGGACATTTCAAACAGGAAGGTAGCGGTGATACCAACAAGGGAACGGACAATCCGGTAGCCGTAGCTATGGTTCCCGACGAACGTGCTTCCAACAACAAGGTTGTAGCAAATGCCTACGTTGATTTTGACATCATCAAAGGCTTGGTGTTCAAAACCGTCGGCGGCTTCAACTATGCCGGCTATTCCAGCTACAACTATGCACCGGTAAACAACCGCTCCTATACCGAGCTGGGTAACCCCGACCGCCTGTCGCTTGGTCAGAATCAAGGCGTAACACTTTCATTGGAAAGCTATCTGACCTACGACCTGAAAATAAACAGTGCCAACCGGATTGGCTTGATGGCAGGTCATTCGCTTTCCCAATACACGATGGAGGAAATGGATGCCAGCGCAAGGAATTTCCCCATGCCGACCATCCGCCGCTTGGAGCTGACAAAGGACAAGGGTACAATTACCGCCACCGGTGGCTTGGGGCGTGAATTGCGCGGGCAGTCGTTCTTCGGGCGTGCCAACTATGCCCTGCTTGACCGATATTTGCTGACGGGAACGGTTCGCCGCGACGGCTCGTCCAACTTCGGGGCAGGCAACCGTTACGGGGTGTTCTCCTCCGCTTCCTTTGCGTGGAGGCTGTCGGAAGAAGAGTTTATCAAGAACCTGAATATATTCAGCAACTTGAAGCTGCGTTTGGGATGGGGACAAACGGGTAACGCCGGCAATTCAACCAACCGTTCGGTAAATCAGTTGTCGTCCGATGCCATTTCCTACTATTTCTTTACAAACGGTCAGCCGGTGCTCGCTCCGGGCTTGGCACAAACGAAGGAGATTGACACTAACCTGAAATGGGAAACCAACGAGCAGACAAACATCGGTTTGGACTTGGGCTTTATCGACAATACGCTGACTTTCGCGGTGGACTATTTCGTGCGTGACGCAAAAGACCTCCTGTTGGAACGTTCTGTCCGTCCGTCCACCGGCTATTCAAGCGTTTACACCAATGCAGGGCACATACGGAACTCAGGTCTTGAAGTGATGGCTACTTACCAAAAGCAGGTCGGCGACTGGAACTATAACGTCAAGCTGAATGCTTCCACACTGAAAAACAAGGTGATTGAGGTAGGCGATGACATCTTCCATTCCGGCGGGGGAGTAGATAACGACCAATACTTCAAAAACTGGTCATTGACGAGAAACGGCTATCCCATTGCCTCTTACTACGGTTGGAGAGTGGACGGCATCTTCCAGAGCCAAGAAGAAATAGACGGACTGAACGCCAAGGCTGCCGCTGCCGGTGTGCACGACGGACTCTACCAGTCGGCAGCTACCCGCCCGGGCGATTATAAATACAAAGACATCAACGGCGACGGCTATATCGACGACAAAGACCGTGAGATATTCGGCAACGGCTTCCCCGATTTGAACTACGGCTTGAACGTCGGCGTAAGCTATAAGAATTGGGACTTGAACCTGTATGCCTACGGTGTGACGGGGCAGCAAATCCTGTCTTATGCCTTTAAGGAATTGAGCACGATGCGTAAGGACGACGAAGGTGTCCGGAACATACTGACAGAGGTTGCCAACAACGCATGGACACCGGAAAACCACAGCACCATGTATCCGCGCCTCACCCGTGCAGACGGCAACCATAACACACAGGTATCCGATGCTTTCCTGAAAAACGGCAACTTCCTGCGCTTGCAGAACATCCAGATAGGATACGTTTTCCCGAAAGCCTTGATAGAGCCTCTCAAACTGGCAAATGCAAGAGTATTTGCAAGTGTTGAAAACCTCTTTACTTTCACAAGCTACAAGGCAGGCGACCCTGAAATAGGAAACGGCAACGACCTGTTGGAAACCGGTCTTGACAGCGGACGCTATCCTTTCCCGAGAGCTTACGCATTCGGGCTTACCGTAGGTTTTTAATTAAGTAGCAACTCATGTTACGCAAACGTCCTGAAAGGACACCGGATTTCAGCCCAACGTAAAGCGAAGCGGCACGTTGGGTTAGAATAAGTATAAACCAATGAAGTTCTGAAAGAACGATCCAAAGTACAGTGGTATCGCCCTTAACCCCACATTCCGCTTCGCTGCATGTGGGGCTGAAATCAGCCGTCCTTTCAGGACTTCTACGTAACATCAGTAACTACTTGCTACCAACTACTCTCTACTAACTACTTATAAAGAACAATTTATGAAAAAGACATATTTGTATATAGCAACAGGGGCGGCTCTGTTAACGGGTGCCGCCTCTTGCAGTGAGGATTTCCTGAAAGTTGACCACTACGACATTGTACAGCCGGAAGTGCTGCTTACCAGTCAGGCTTACGTGGAACAAGGATTGAACGGCGTGTACGACCTCTTCTACGGACAGTGGAACAGCAACGACAGCCCTACGGACATCCAGAAGAATTGGAACTTGAAGCCCCACATGGCATTTGCCAATTACTCCATGCTGGACATCCAGCCCAACGGCTGGGATGCCGAGTTTACCAAGCAGGAATGGCGTCCCGACAAGGACATGTTTATCGACAGCTGGCGACGGGCATACAACGTGATTGACCGTGCCAACCGCTTCCTCGACAATCTGCAAAACGCCAACCCGTCCATCTTCGACAACGGGGAAGCTACCCAAAAGATTATTGAGGCGGAAGCCCGCGCCATACGTGCCTATTTCTACACCTTCTTGGTGCAGAACTACGGCGGCGTTCCTATCCTGCACACCGGCGAAACCTACCAGACAACACCCGACAAACCGCGCGACACTGCCCAAAAAACATGGGACATGGTCATTGAAGACCTTGAATATGCCCGCGACATCTTGGACTGGAACGCTTGGCAGGGACAGACGGGACGTATCACCAAAGGCATGGTAAAGGCGTACCTCGCACAGGCTTATATGTATAACAAACGCTTCGCCGATGCCAAAAAGGAGTTGAAGGACATTATCGACAGCGGCACGTATTCCTTAAACCCCTGCTTCGGACAGATACATCTGGGCATCGAGCAAGGCGGGAAGCCATGGCAGCCGGAAAGTATATGGGAAGTGTCCTATCCGCTTCACGATGACATGAGCAGCTCAGCCGACAGCAAAACGGATGCGATTTGGTGGGTATCCCAGCTCATTGCAAGCCCCGAATGGGGAGGATGGGGTCCTCACTTCACCTCCTTTGAGTTCTGCTGGTCGTTTGAGCCGGGCGATAAACGTTTGCAATACGAAGTGGTACGCTACGGCGAAACACATCCCTATACACAGGAAAAGATAGGTTCTTCGGGCGAATCATGGCAGCATCCTTTTGTAGGCGGCGAGCATAACCCCAACAACTACAACATCAAGCTGTGGAAAGAACATCCGGGAGCCAAACGTTTCTCCGCCATTCCCTCCATCCACATGCGTCTGGCGGCTGTCATGCTCAACTATGCCGAATGTTGCTTTGAAACGGAAGGCGAAAACTCTGCCGAAGGCTGGAAGTATATCCGCCTTATCCGCGACCGTGCGTGGGGTGCTTCGGAATCGCAGGCTGTAAGTCCAGCAAACTTCCCATTCACGCTCAATACGGATCCTTCGGTAAAGGCTCCCGATGCCCAAGCGTATTATTCTTCCTATAAAAGAACGCCGGGCAAGATTGGAGGAAAAGCCCAATCCTTTGCAAACGGTGTGTACACGGAAAAGTATTTCGAGTCCGCCTACAACTATACCCCCTACACGGCACCGGTATGGAAAGTAGCCCTGACAATGGAGCGCAGACATGAGTTCTTTGCCGAATATTCCTTGTGGTATGACCTTTGCCGCACCGATATGGTAGAGCAGTACCTGAATGCCGAATATCCGAAGAACAACCTTCCTTTCGACGATGATAATGTGCATACCCAGCGCACTTTCGACTATAGTGCCAACCGTATGCTGTATCCCATCCCGTCGGAAGAGATACTCAAGAATGATGCCCTTTCCGAAAAGGATCAGAATCCCGGATACTGATAGCAGGCTCAACCCCTAACAAGGTTCGGAACCTTGTTAGGGGTTAATACGTCAGCAATCGTACCTTACTCGTATCCCCGAACAGCACGGATTACTTCCCACCCTCGACTGATGTTGC
>LBCX01000431.1 GCA_001657575.1 Bacteroidales bacterium Barb4 | reverse complement strand
AGACGATGCGGGCGGGGAGGGCGGAAAGGAGAGTATTGATTACATCGGTGTGCATACCGGCGCGGGGAGGGTCGGTGATGATAACGTCAGGGCGACCGTGGCGGTTAATGAAGGCTTCGTTCAGAAGGTCTTTCATATCGCCAGCGTAGAAAAGGGTGTTTGTGATGCCGTTCAGGGCGGAGTTTACTTTGGCATCTTCGATGGCTTCGGGAACGTATTCGATGCCGATCACTTGACGGGCTTGACGGGCGATGAAGTTGGCGATGGTGCCGGTGCCGGTGTAAAGGTCATAGACAAGTTCGCTGCCGGTCAGTCCGGCGAACTCGCGGGCAACTTTGTAGAGATTGTAAGCCTGTTCGCTGTTCGTTTGGTAGAAGGATTTGGAACCAATTTTGAAGGAAAGCCCCTCCATCTGTTCGATGATATGGTCTTTGCCGCGAAAAAGGAGCACGTCCTGATCGGTTATCGTGTCGTTGCATTTTTCGTTGATAACGTATTGCAGGGAAGTTATTTCGTGGAATTGCTCGGCGAGGCTGGAGAGGAGAGCCTCCCTGCGCTCGCGGTCTTCGCGGAAGAAGACGACGACCGCCATGACGTCGCCCATTGAGGTTGTCCGTATCATCAGGGTGCGCATGAGACCCGCCTGATTGCGGAGGTTGAAAAAGGGGTATCCTTCGTGCGACAGGCAGTAATCCTTGACAAAAAGGCGGATGCGGTTGGAGATCTCCTCTTGCAGGTGGCATTTGCGGATGTCCAACACCTTGTCAAACATGCCCGGAATGTGGAAACCGAGGGCGTTCATCTGCGTAAAGGCATCGCCGGAGGCAACCTCCTCGTCCGTCAGCCATCTTTTGTCGGAAAAGGTGAACTCCAGCTTGTTGCGGTAGAAAACCGTCTTCTCCGAACCCAGAATGGGGAGGGATTCCTCCGGCTGCACCTTGCCGATGCGCGTCAGGCTGTCCGTCACCTGCTGCTGCTTGTATTTAAGCTGTTCGCCGTAAGGGAGATGCTGCCATTTGCAGCCGCCGCATACGCCGAAATGCTCGCAGAAAGGTTCTGCCCGCAAGGGCGAATACGTATGAAAGCGGACGACCCTGCCTTCCGCATAATTGCTTTTCTTGCGTGTTATCTGTATGTCGGCAACATCCCCCGGAGCCGCAAACGGGACAAATATCACCTTGTCGTTGACCTTCGCTATAGCCTTTCCTTCGGCGGCAACGCCTGTTACGGACACCTCTTCCAAGAGAGGCAATTGCTTCTTCTTCACCTTTTATAAACGTTTAATGATTATTTGGACACAAAGGTATGCGAATAGGCACAGATTACACGGATTACACTGTTAAGATATTCTCCGTGCAATCAGCGTAATCTGTGCCTGAAACCCTTATAAACAGAAAGCGGGACGTCTCACGACGTCCCGCCCTCACAACTATATTATTTATTTATTCAAAGAGACTAACCTTGGGCGCGGAGAGTGCGGCATATTCTCCGTGTTCTCCGCGCCTCCGTGGTGAATGGTGTTTATCGAACGATAAACTTGCTAACTGTCTTACCGGCACTCAGGATATAGAAGCCCGGAGCCAATGTAACATCCTTCTGCACTTCGCTGCCCGATACCGTAAACTTGGCGGCAGTCTTGCCGTTCA
>LBCX01000430.1 GCA_001657575.1 Bacteroidales bacterium Barb4 | reverse complement strand
AACCTTCTCGAGATCTTTAACCGTTCCGAGTGTAAACGAACGTTCCCCATCGAGCATTACAATTCCACCGCAATACACGCAGAGAGCGGGGTTCTATCCCTTCCTGAGGCGGAGAGACCTGGCACGGCACATCATCCCCTGGATAAAGGGGCAAGGACTCTCCTCTATGGATCAAAGGCTCAATCATGACTGCATCTCAAGTACCTGGCCCCCTTTCCCTCCAGACGGACAATTGGGTACTCCCAGGGATTGCTCATCTCACGGCAAGTCTATTAAGCGTGCAAGGAAATTATAGCCTGTTATTTGAAGACCATCTTTCCGAGGATTTTGACGAAAACCGCTCAAGCGTTTCCGCACAAGTACAAACAACCGTCCATTTTCGCAGAACTTTCCCGCCACAAAAAGCTTGACAGCCGGGTCTACCCTGGTTTCGCAGGGCCCCATTCCCCTATGACAAAACACTACGGCGCGATCCACTCCCCACTAAAGGGGACTCGTCATAATCATCTCTCAGCCAAACTTCCTTCCTGTAGTTAGGACAAAATAACACCGAGTGTCAGGCCCTACGTCTTTCTACAAACCATGCGCTAGCGTTGCCAACAAAAGCAATGCAATGATGTTAATAACCTTGATCATCGGGTTAATGGAGGGCCCGGCGGTATCCTTGTAAGGATCCCCCACTGTATCCCCGGTAACAGCCGCCTTGTGCGCCTCGGACCCTTTTCCGCCATAGTTCCCGTCCTCAATATACTTCTTGGCGTTATCCCACGCGCCGCCACCAGAAGTCATCGAGATGGCGACAAATAACCCCGTCACAATCGTGCCGAGGAGCATCGCTCCCACGCTTTCAAGGGCGGCTACGGGACCACTACACAAAAAGAGGACATAATACAGTACGATCGGAGCAAGAACAGGCAATAAAGAAGGTATCATCATCTCGTGAATAGCCGCTTTAGTCAGTATATCCACAGCACGTCCGTAATCCGGCTTTGCTTTTCCTTCCATAAGGCCGTTGATCTCTTTAAATTGCCGACGCACCTCAACAACAATGGCCCCTGCCGCCCGTCCAACAGCCATCATGCCACAAGAACCGAAAATGTAGGGAAGCAAACCGCCCAAAAACAACCCAACGACAATATACGGATTCTCAAGACTGAAATTTACCGTTAAGTTCGGAAAGTAATACTGAAGATCCTGCGTGTACGTGGAAAAGAGCACAAGCGCTGCCAATCCTGCGGAACCAATGGCATACCCCTTTGTAATAGCTTTCGTCGTATTTCCGACCGCATCCAGAGCGTCTGTCACCTTACGCACATCCTCGGGTAACCCGGACATCTCCGCAATACCTCCGGCGTTGTCCGTAACAGGTCCATAAGCATCCAGCGTGACAACAATCCCTGTCAAAGCCAACATCGCCGTCGCTGCAATCGCAATACCATAAAGACCGGCACTGAGGTACGCCACCAGGATTCCTGCGGAAATAACGATAATCGGAAGCGCCGTAGCCTCCATGGAAACCGCAAGCCCCTGGATGATGTTCGTTGCATGCCCCGTTGTTGAAGCTTGCGCGATACTCCGTACCGGCCGGTAGCGGGTTGCCGTATAATATTCGGTAACCCACACGAGCAGCGCCGTCACGGCTAACCCGT
>LBCX01000429.1 GCA_001657575.1 Bacteroidales bacterium Barb4 | reverse complement strand
GTTCGGACACGACCTTTGCGCCGGACATCATCCCTATGATTGAAGGCGTTGATCTGCTTTATCACGAAGCTACCTTTTGCGAGGAAGATGCGGCACGCGCTCGGGAAACCTGCCATTCCACTGCCCGACAAGCGGCGGAGATTGCCCGCAGAGCCGGTGTAAAACGTTTTGTCATCGGGCATTTTTCCGCCCGTTATGCGAGTTTGTCCGCACTGCACGGGGAGGCGGCGGAGATTTATCCGAATACCGTTTTGGGTAAGGAGGGTATGGTTATTTCCCTGTAAAATACAGCACTCTATAGTACGATGCGTAAACTGAAAATAACGGAGCTGAACCGGCTGACGCCCGAAGCGTTCAAGGCAAGCCAAAAGATACCCCTGATAGTCGTGCTCGACCATGTGAGAAGCATGCACAATGTGGGTTCGGTCTTCCGCACTTCCGACGCTTTCAGGGTGGAAGCCGTCTATTTATGCGGTATCACCGCACGCCCGCCGCACGCGGAAATTCATAAGACGGCTTTGGGAGCGGAAGATACGGTAGCATGGCGTTATTGGGCGGATACGCCGGAGGCGGTTGCCTTTCTCAAAAAAGAAGGCTACACCGTTTGTGCCGTCGAACAGGCGGAGGGCAGTATGATGCTGGATGCCGGTTTGCCCTTGGCTAAGGGCGGAAAGTATGCCGTCATCTTGGGCAATGAAGTGAAGGGGGTGCAGCAAGCGGTGGTGGACAGTTGCGATATGTGCATGGAACTTCCGCAGTACGGCACGAAACATTCGCTGAACGTGTCAGTCGCCGCCGGAATTGTCATTTGGGATTTCTTTAAGCTGCTTCGTTAAGGAAGAAGGAAGATAGAAAAAGCCCCGAAAAAACAGAGGACAAGCCTCCCGTTTTTTCGGGGCATCCGGGGAACAGCAGTTAATCAGCCACCCTTAATTTTCTGTGGGTTAATCATACTCTTCATAATGTGGTGGCACCAGGAGGTTGCCACCTACAATTTCCCCGGGAAAGATTATCCGGGGGGAAGGTCGCAATCGCGCACGACGGTTCCGAACGGCTTTATGCGTATATCCATACGGGGATAGTTATCAAAAGCTCCGACATCACCTGTCCTGACATCCCAGTATTTAGGCATCATTTTCATGGCAAGCTCATGCCCGCTTTGTTTGAAAGTCCAATCGAGTGCTTCAAGGTTTTGTTTGGCGTAAGAACGACTGTCATAATCATCTATCGTAAAATATTGCCAGTGGGCAAACATCCGCCAGTAGCTATGAGTAACATTTCTGATTACAAAATGAGTATTATTCTTATTGCCATACTCCCACATTATTACCAGGACATCTCTCAACTCTCCCTCCTTAAAGTATTTGCTATCCGGATACACAGGATCGCCATCGTGGCGTACATTAAGATAAGCCTGTTCCTCCTCTTGTTGAGGGGACAACATTTCATCGTTTTCCTTGTCACATGCCGTGAACAGTACTAACGCAAATAAGGAAAAAATAAATTTCTTCATAACTGTAATATTTTAAGTGGGTTTATGTGTATTCTCTCTTGACGACGGCAAAAGCAATGATGCGTTTTTAATTGTAACTATATTATCACCTTTTTTTACAAAAAAAATTGCGTCTCTGTCGGCGGGTCTGTCGCCCGAT
>LBCX01000428.1 GCA_001657575.1 Bacteroidales bacterium Barb4 | reverse complement strand
AACTTAATTTGGAAAGCAAAGAATAATATAGAGAGGGTTGAAGTTGATGAAATGCACACTTATGCCGGCTCAAGAAACTGTCAATGGATTCGGATTGCCGTTGACAGAACGGGAAAAGGGTTCCTTGATTTTGTCATTGGGGACAGATGCAGTCAAACAGCCGGAAAGTTTTGGAACAAAATAAAACACCTACTATAAACAGAATTGCAAGTGATTATTGGAAACCTTATGAGAATATCATGCCCAAAGAAAAACATCTGCAAACCAAAGCGAAAATCTTCACGGCAGAAGGATATAACAGTCTGTTCAGGCATTTTTTGGCAAGCAGGAATGAGAAGAAGGATTGTCTTGGAATAAATTATTTTACTCGTAATATACCTTTTTTTGACAGTGTGAGGCAGGGACTTTCAACTGCTCAAATTTTAAATGCGTTTGCCCTGCCGTAGAGATACAGGTTTTGGCAAAAAAGCTACTTTTGCCGCTACTTTATCAGGGCAATCGCACAAAAGGCTATTCATGTATTCAAGAAACGGCTCTTGCAGTTGCCCTGCCACTTTATAAAAACGACAGATACGACAGATGAATTCAAGAAAGGTGAGAGTCCGCTTTGCCCCCAGCCCGACGGGTGCGTTGCATATCGGCGGTGTCCGGACGGCTTTGTACAATTATTTGTTTGCCAAGCAGCAGGGCGGGAATTTCATTCTTCGTATAGAAGATACCGATTCGCAGCGTTTCGTGCCGGGAGCGGAGGAGTATATCATCGAGGCGTTTCATTGGCTCGGACTTCGTTTTGACGAGGGCGTCGGCGTCGGCGGCAATTACGGTCCCTACCGCCAGAGCGAGCGCAAGGATATATATAAGGAATATGTAAATCGACTTTTGGACAGCGGACATGCTTATGTTGCCTTCGACACGCCGCAGGAGCTGGAAGCGAAGCGGGGCGAAACCGCCAACTTTCAATATGATGCTTCTACCCGTCTGCAAATGCGCAACTCGCTGACGCTTCCGAAGGAAGAAACAGAGGCACTGATTGCCTCCGGCGGTCAATACGTTGTGCGCTTCAAGGTGGAGCCGGATGTGCCGGTTGCGGTAAACGACCTTCTGCGCGGCGAGGTCATCGTCAATTCCTCCGTTTTGGACGATAAGGTATTGTATAAATCCTCCGACCAACTGCCCACCTATCATCTGGCGAATATCGTGGACGATCATCTGATGGAAATCACCCATGTCATACGCGGCGAAGAATGGTTGCCGAGCGCACCGCTCCACGTCCTGCTCTATCACAGTTTCGGTTGGGAAGAAACGATGCCGCAGTTTGCCCATCTCGCCCTGCTCCTGAAGCCCGAAGGAAACGGCAAACTGAGCAAGCGCGACGGCGACCGTCTCGGCTTCCCCGTTTTCCCACTCGAATGGAAAGACCCGAAGACGGGCGAAATATCCACAGGCTACCGCGAAAGCGGCTATATCCCCGAAGCCGTTCTCAACTTTCTTGCCCTTTTGGGCTGGAACCCCTGTGACGATCGGGAAATATTGACGTTGGACGAGCTGATCCGCCTCTTCGACCTCAGTAATTGCGGTAAGAGCGGAGTCAAGTTTAATTATGAAAAGGGCAAGTGGTTCAATCATCAATATCTGCAAGCCCAAGATGACAGT
>LBCX01000119.1 GCA_001657575.1 Bacteroidales bacterium Barb4 | reverse complement strand
GGGCGTGTGGTCGGAAGTTCGAATCTTCTCACCCCGACAACTAAAAGACAAGAGGTTAGACAACAAATCTAACCTCTTTCTTTTTCCCCTTCTAACTGTTTTCTAACTGTTTTGCCAAAACTTATTTTGAACTGACTACCCTGCCCGTATCAGCTGTTACGCTCAAAATCCCCGATTATCCCAAGTGAAAAACCCTTGCTTCCATCTACCGTTTCCAACTCCCGCTTGCATCAGTATAGTACAATAAAATCCCTCCCCCTCATAAGAGTAAAACTGCCGTTCTAACTGTTCTTCTAACTGTTGTCCGCATCGGTTATCAAAAAATCCCCGACCTTCACATGTGGAAAGCCGGGGATTATTTCAATCGGTTGCATCCTGTTTCTTCTGTATGTACCTGTCTATGTCCTCACGGGCAAACCGTATCCTGCCACGCTTTACGTACTGGACACATTCGATTTCATGTAACGCCACGAGCATGTAGATGTCCGTTATTCTCACTTGCAGTATTTCGGCGGCTTCCTTGGTGGTATAGTATTCGGGGTGCATGGTCATCAGTCTTTGCCTGTCAGTGCCTTGTATATTTCCGTTATCACCCATGGGTCGGCATCCCTGTCAATGTTTGTTGCAATATCGTCAGGGCTTTCCATTGCTAAAAACAATATTCTCGCATAGGCATGGATGAACTCGGACAGGGTGCGGATAAGCTGTTTTGTTTCTCCGCCATACTGATTATTGATAAACTCGTTCAATCCGTCAATCTGTGCCTGTGACAAGCCCCGCTGCACTTCTTTCTCTTCTTTCATTGCTTTAATTATTAAAATGTTAGTATTACTTTCTGCACTTCATTGTTACCTGTATAGCCGCTTTTGGCTTTTCCCCTTTCGGCTTCTCGTACCGGCTAATTATTTCCTTGAGGCGTTCCACCTCCGCCGCAAGCCTCCTGCTTTCCTTGTAGAAGGCGTTCATCATTTCGTAGTGGCGATAACTCACTTCGATTTTGCCGCCCCTGCCGTTCCGCTCCGATATTTCCCGCATATTCTCCGAGTCCGGAACCATGATAATAGTGTAGTCCATACTGTTATAATTTGATGTTTGTAGTCTTATTGCAAAGCGGGTGTAATAAACATCCACTTGCCGCCGGGTGTTGAGACAAATACCGGTTCAGGCACCCCTCTCTCCCTGTTTTTGCGCCTTATTATATCGCCAAGCGTTTCGGGACGTTCTTCGGGATGCGCCCAGTAGTAATTGTTCAACGCATACTCTGCATCCGCTTTCTCAACCTCCCATGCACGGCGGAGGCACTGGGCGAAACTTTTTGAATACTGCCATTTGCCGCGGTAGATTTTCCATGCACGGGTCATTACTGCGGACTTGCTTATTTTTGTGGAGGGTGCCATTGTAGTAATTATTAGTAGTGTTTGTGTTTCTATTATGATGCAAATGTAGTGTATATAGTTCACGTACCAAATCAAAATGAAACTTTAACACTGCTTTAACATTTGAAGAGTAATATATATGCAACTTCACCTTACTTTTGCGGCGTAACATTAATACTACAATTATGCCTTTACGGATTAAGGAGATTTTGAAAGAGAAGAAATGCACTATTCAATCCCTGTCTGAAAAGATGGGCGTTAATCGGGTATCACTGAATAATAGCATCAATGGCAATCCAACCGTAGATACCATTGAAAAGATTGCCATAGCCCTTGAAGTGGATGTTTCAGAGCTGTTTTCTCCTTCTGATAATAATACTGTGTTCTGCCCGTCCTGCGGAAAGCGTATAAAACTCGTAAAGGAGTGACCTATGGAACTGTCAGTAATACAAAGCAGGATTTTTGAGGTAAGAGGTCAGAAGGCGATGCTTGATTATGACCTTGCGGAACTCTATCAGGTGGAAACAAGAACTTTGAAACAATCGGTAAGGCGAAATATAAACCGCTTCCCGTCCGATTTCATGTTTGAGATTACACGGGAAGAATATAATTCTTTAAGGTCACAATTTGTGATCTTAGAAGATAACGGAGCCGACAGCAACAGGGGAAAGCATTCCAAATATTTGCCTTTTGCTTTTACCGAGCAAGGTGTGGCAATGCTGTCAAGCGTTTTACACAGTGAGGCAGCCATAGAAGTGAACATTGCCATCATACGTGTCTTTGTGGCTGTCCGCAACTACTTTACCATACAAACCTCCATACCGGATGAGATAAGGCAGCTGAAGGAGCGCATGAGTGCACTGGAGAACCTGTGCAACGAGAACCTGAAAGCCGTCAATGACCTATCAGAGGACACACGCAGGGATATTGACAGTGTTTATATCGCCCTTACCGAAATGGCGGAGCGAAAGAAACAGCTGGAAAATCGCCCGCGCATAGGCTTTAATCAGTAAAACAACCTGCAAGGTAACAAAAGATAACAGTCCCTACGCGCGGACAAAAACGGACAAAAGGCGACAATCCCTATAGCGGAACGGATGATTTACAGAGACCGCACTTTTCATACAACAAGCCTTAGCGCGCAAGGAGCGAAGCTCATACAACAAGCCTTAGCGGTTGCCATTCAGTCGGCATTAGCGCGTGGTCGCTCCAAAAACAATCTGAAAATACGCCCTTTAGTCACTCCATACCTCACACTCAAACCCTCTGCCCCGCAGCTCCTTCATGCGATACTCCTGCAGTTCCCTTGCCCGCTGTCCCGGTCTCTTCACCTCGACAAAGAACGCTTTCCCGTTCTTCAATGCCATGAGGTCGGGGATGCCGGGGCGGTTGGTGAGTATCAGCTTTACCACGTACCAGCCCTCCGCCTCCAGACGCTGTATGATGCGCCTTTGTATTTCACTCTCCAGCCTTGCCATGATTTTTCATGTAATACCGCAATGTAAAATCTTTCTTCCTGCATACAGCCTCGTATATGTGCCTCTCTATCCCGCAATCCGACTGCACGAGATATACCGCAGCCTCCCTTGTCCGTCCCTTTGACTGTATGCGGTTACGTGCCTGTTCCCAGCTGAGATAGGAGAACTCAAGATTGAAGAACACAAGAGCGTCCGCGGTGTCCAACCGTACACCCTCCCGCGCACTGCGGAACTGTCCCAGGAACACTTTATCCGGTGATGCTTGGAACTCTTCGGGGGATACCGTCCAGTTCCGGAAACACTTCCTTTAGCATCGCAAGCTCCGACTTGAACACGTAGAACACGGCTATTTTCCTGCCCTTGAAATAGTCCCGCACGTAATCCGCCTTTGACCGGTCTATGATGCGGTATTCCCCTTTTTCGTCTATCACCGTGCCGGATGAAAGCTGGTGTAGTTTGGTCAGGAGTTTTGCAGGAGTATCTCCCAATATCTCTACACCATCAAAATGGGCAATTCTTTGCCGTTTTAGACACTTTATCAGCTCGGCGGTATTGTTATCATCCGAACTGTCAAAGTCTCGATTTTGAGGCTTATTTCAAATCCTGCCTGTTCCTGTGTGTAGGTGAACATGAACGGGCGTATGTCCGCCTTTACCTTTGCCTCGTCGGCTTTGGAATAGTCGTTGATGCTGAAACCGTTTATCACCCTGGTTTGCCTGGTGACGTATCCGGCATTCACCCACTTGTAGAAGTTCGGATATGCCGCCCACGGGGACCGGCTGCTTACCCACAGCTGGTGGTACATCTGGCTGTAGCTTTCAGGTGAGGGTGTCCCCGACAGATACATGACCGGCAATCCCCGGCATATCCTTTTCAGTTCCTGTGCCCTCTTGGACGGTTTGGGGAACGCTCCGATACTGTGCGCCTCATCAATGATCACAAGGTCGTATGTGCCGGTTACTTTATGCAGGCTCTCAAAGTTTACAGCTTTCAGTGCGTATGCCGGGGACAGTGTACCGTAGTCTGCCTCAATGGACGGCAGGGCGTTTTTCTTTGTCACGAACAGAACGCTCTTTGCTCCGTATTTCTCGGCTGCCGCCAACGCCGTAAATGTCTTTCCCGTTCTTACCTCCATTGCGAGATATGCCATGCCGCATGTGTGCAATGACTCGGCGGCGGAGTCGGATATGGTTTCCTGATAGTTTCGTAATGTCATTTTTTTATGTGTTTAATATTTACCCAAAATCTACCCCAAGTTTTACCCCAAAATCACCCCAATTTACCCCAACCCGCCCCAACCCCAACCTAACCCCAAATTTCCCCCTCTTTAGAGGGGAATATTTGGGGTGGGTTTTTTGGGGTAGATTTGGATTTGGGGTTGGGTATTCAAAAGGGTAGGGTATTATCTGTTTCCGGTTCGTCGATATGCAAATAATAATCCCTACTTCATTCTTGTGGATAACCCTCAGTTCCGTAGCTTCCTTTATCTTTCGCTCTGCCGTAACCCCCGAAACCTCTAATTTTATCCACTATTGATTGTTTCAGGTCTGAATAGCTGATTGATGAGGCGGAGGGAACGACAGAGGCAAACAAGGCTTTTAATTTATCTGCTTTCGGGTGCTTTGCAGGCTTTACGGGTTCATCACACAACTCCGGCAGTCCCTCCACGTTAATCGTAAAATGAAACTCGTCAAAGGGACGGTTCCGGCAAAACAGCGGCTTTACGGTTGAAATGCCGTCCGACACCGATACCCCTATAACCGTCTCGGACTTGTTTACGACCTCCGTACCCAGATGTCCCCGCAACTGTCCGCCTATTTTGTTCTCGTGCAATACAGAGCAAATATGACAGTTGTATTGGCTTGAAAGCCTCATCAGCAGGTTTATCATTCGGGAGCTTTCATCAGGGCTGTTGAAGTCTTTGACAAGGTCACGGATACCGTCCACGAACACAAGCGCAGGCTTCCAGATTGCAAATACCTGCTTTAACACGTCTGTACGCTCTTCTGTGGATTGTTCCCGCAGCGACAATACCACAAGCCGGCTGTTGTTTTTATTCGTGTCAAAGCCCGCTATGCGGTGTATCCGCCGTGCCGTCCGCATGGTGTGAAACCTTGCCATTTCGGTGTCAAGTATCACGATTGTACCGCTTGCGTTCCCCTCCAGAAACATACCCGCCAGATGACAGACAAGGAATGTTTTCCGGCTCTTTGCCGCACCGCCGATGACAGAGATGTTACCGCGGGAAAACACGGGGATGTCTCCGATGCCAAGGACGGGGTCGGGTTCGGCAACCTCTTCAGACAAATCAATAATGCAGGCGGCTATGTCTATGGACGTGGAGGGTTGCTCTCTGCATTCCACAGCTGCCGCCAATTTTATTGCGGTTTTGCTGATCATCATGTCCCCCTTTCTATATGGGCTATAAGCCTTCTTTTTCCGATAAACTCGTAGGCATACGGGGCAAGGTTGTAACCTGTACCGTCGATAATTGCTACCTTTGCATCAAGGTAATGGGGCATGATGGGCTGTGCCGGCAAAAGGATATAAAATATATCGGCGTCAAAGTCCTCATATTTTTTAATTTCCCGTATCTTCTCCAAAATGGCTTTCCATTCACCCAACGGCTCACACGCTTCCAACGTCCGGCAAATGGCATCAAGTTTCACAATATCCTGCCATTTCTTTTCCGTGTTGACTTCGGGACGGTTTTGTTGCAGCCATCTCAAATTAGCCTGTTCCTGTGCTATAAACGCCCGTAGTTCCTGTACGGGATTATCCACACCGTCACTAAGTGTTTGGGCGGCGGCAATAATATTGCCCAGTCTGTTTGGAGTTCGGAAAGTATTCGTATATTTGTCGTCGGGTATGGGATTGGCGGCAGAAATGCCGCCTTTTCTGTTTTCATCCATTACTTGCGCCCTCCTCTCCGTTTCTGAACAAACTCCCCGTCTTTCTTGCCAAGGTACTCGTCTGTGGTCTCCCTGCGGTCAGAGGTCATCCAATCCTCAATTTCCTGCCGCTTGAATAATACTTTCCCGCCTCGCTTGTAGGCGGGTATTCTTCTTTCACAGATAAATTTGTTGAGGGTGTTGATACTATACCCTGTGAGTTTGCAGCACTCATCCTTTCCGATAATAGACGGTGCAGCGGTTTCTTTTTCCTGTAGCCGCGTTCTCATAAGCAGTTCCGTAAACTGCCCTACGGTGAGGGCGGCAATCGGTGTAGCGTTGTTAATTTCAAACATGATGTAAATTTCTTTCACTTTGTCCTTCCCTGTAATGAGGCCTCTATTACAGCTGCTCGACGTTAGCAAAGATTGACTACGGCGAGTTCGGCGAGAAACGGCGAACAAGAAAAAATGATATATATTTCAAAAAAAAATAACGCGCCTATTAACTTAATAATAAGCGCGTTATTGGTATAATTATCGTTTACGACAGGTTCGGCGAGTTCGGCGAGGTTCGGCAGCTATTCTATTTTCCGCATTTTTTCACCCAAACATCCATTTATCCATTTTACCCATTCCACATTTCTTGATACCGCCTTGCTACACGTTTGCTTTGTCATTCCTATGCTTTTCACGGTATCCCCATACCATTGCGAACCCATTATATCGGATAATAGATATATAATATGCTTTAATCGGGATTTGTTTGTTCCGTTCATATTAAACGGTTTTTTGAAGTCAGCCTGTTTTATACATTCCGAAAATAAATCAAATTCAATATTCTTGAATGTATAATGCTCGGCATTCACACAACACTTATATATTTTTACTATCGGAGAAATATTTTTATTCGTTTTCGACTCATACTCATCAACACCTCCCTGCGCATCGTCTCGGATATTGTCGTTATCCGCTTTATGCGAAGCCTTGTTATTTTCGTGATTATAAGCCTTCATGGCTATGATATTACATTCCTTGTGAAATTCATAGGTTATCCTTTCGTTATGTCTATAATCGTCAATATAGCGTTGCGGGAATATTATCTCCATATCATGCCCAACCGTGTGTATTATAATTTCAACGGCTGTATTGACGGCATTTCTAAAACTTCGTATCAAATCTTTCATTTCCGTGTCCCCCGTGTAATCATCCAGTGCCTCGGTTATAATGCTATCCGCTTCGCTTAATTCGTTTAATATCCTTTTTACACATGCAAAGTCTCGGTGGTCAATCAAAAAGTAGTATAGCTTTTCGTTCTCCTTTTCAATACTACCCCAAAGATCTCTTACGAATTTATCGTTTAATGTATAGAATTCTATACTTCCATCAAATGACTCTTTATACATAACAGCCTTTGAAAACTCCCAAAAAGGTATTTCTTCCGGTTTCATATTTTATAATTTTACTCTATTTATAATACTACAGCACCCTGGCTGCCTCGTCAATCACGGAACTCCCGAAACTGTCAAGGTAGGTGTTGGTTATTTGCAGGTCGCTGTGTCCAAGTATCTGGCTTATCACTTCACGGGGGACGTTGTTACCCTGCAACGTCATTGCCATCGTGTGCCGGCTCACATAACTTGTCAGGCTTATATCCCCGAACTCCAACTCGGCGGCTAAGGCTTTGAGTGCATCCGAATACTTCTTGTACCGGTTGCGGATATGCTTGTACAGTTGCTCCCCGGTGTATCCCTCTTTTGAGACAGCCGGCACGATGTAGGGATGTATCAGTTGCGTATTGCCCTTAAACCACTCCAGAAGCCCTGAAATCTCATCCGTTATCCGTATCTGTATGGGAGATACTTTTTTTTGGTTCTTCGTTTTTTGCCGCTTGTAAACGATGTAATCGCCGCCCTCGTGCATGATGATGTTGCGGTGCCCAAGTTGAGCCATGTCCGCGAAACTGATACCGCAACAGTAGTAGGAGAAAAGGAACATGCGCCGGGCGGTTTCGGTTGTGTCGCTTTGTCCTGTGCCTTCCTTGAGCCTTTTCAGGTAATCGGATGGCAGGTACCGCTTTTCAGTCTCCTCTTCCAGTTTACCCACCTCAAAGCCTCCCTTGCCGAACGGATAAGTTCCGGCGGGTGCTTCTCCCTCCTGTATCGCCTTGTTGAGAATTGCCCGTAAGGCCTTCATGTAGTACTTGCGGGTATTGCCCGAACATCCCTCCCTCTGTATTCTCTTTTCCCCCTTGCCGATACTTACGCGCGGCTTTTGCATCCATACATCAAAGCCCTTGATGTATTTAATATCCACCTCTTGGAATATGCGTTCATTGAATTTCCTGTCAAACAATTGCAGCATGTGCAGTGTCCGGGCGTAACAGTTGGAGTTGCCCGTGTGTCCCGTTTCCTTCAACTCGTCTATGACGTTTTGAAAATAGAGCTGTATCCTCCCCCGTTTGGCTTTATTTAGAAACCTGTCCTCAAACTGGTTTAGCGTCCAGTCGATACGGCTCTTTGCAAACTCATTTACAATGTCGGTCGCCCTGTTCTCATATTCATTCAGGAGAGTATTATACTTGTCATATTCGGAGTTTATGCGCTTGTCCCGCTTGAACCGCTCGGCTTTGGTATCCCATTGCAACTCCGTAGCCGTTAAGCCGACGGATATATACTTCTTGCTTCGGCATTCGGGTCATGCGACCAAAGGAGAAATTTGAATGTTGCCATGTTTCTGACTTTTCTAACTGTTTTCCAAATCTATTTTTTCTACTTCCGCTCTGACAGTACGTTTGCGGGTTGTTTTTATCTAACTGTTTTCTAACTGTAAACGTAAAAGATAGTA
>LBCX01000118.1 GCA_001657575.1 Bacteroidales bacterium Barb4 | reverse complement strand
TTACTTCCGTACCCCATTTCTTTATCCAGCAGCAAACCGTTCCATAACTGATTTTTAGTATGCGACCGACAGCCCGGAATCCCAAACCTTCAGGATACATTTCCAATGCCATGCGATGAACCTCCGTTGACTTTACATCCGATTTACGAACTGCCGTGTAATGATAACCGCACTGCCTGCACAGATAACGCTGACGTCCGGACACTGCACCGTCTTTGCTTTTATGAACACTCCCACATGTTGGACAATCCATGTGCTGTCTTTTTTTATTAACCGACAAAAATATAATTCTATGTTAATTTAACAATGTCAAAAAAAGATTTATCTCCTTTGTCTGCGGAGACCGCTCCACACGAACCGGATTGAAATTATGGGAAAATATCAAAGAGCTGACAGTTTCATTCTATTGTTCTGATTGTTGGAAAAGTTACAAAGAATTTATCCCTGCGGAAAAACATTTGCAAACCAAAGCAGAAACATTTACCGTTGAGGGATATAACAGTAGAGTTCGGCATTATTTGGCAAGGTCCAAGCGAAAAGGGAAATGTTATAGCAAAGCAGAACACATGATTGAAGAGTCTTTGGATTTATTGTTTCTAAATCTCAATAATGAATTGTCTATATTAAATTAACAATACTCTTTTATTTCCCTGCTTGAATCTGTCTTAACCAAGGTGTTCACCTCTTTCCAAGCCGAAAGATGTTCTTCTGGCAGGACGTTTTTTGCCGGCAAAATGCAACACTGATCTGCGGGTCTCTGTCCAGTCATGATCGCATTCGATGTCTCCTGTCAATTGCTTTCCCTGACTGGCTTTGAATGTGCTTTCCGCATCTTCAGGCAAGTCCTTTTGATTCCCTTTGACCGCAAGAAAATAATGCCCCCTTGATCTGTTATCTAGGAAGCAATCCCGGTTTAGGTGCCAATCGCATCTATGGATACCTCAGCATCAGTTATATCCGGGGATGACAAAACTTTGGGTATGGCGGTTATTTCATCGGATTTGTCTTCCGCTTTTTCCTGACTTATGCAAAGACGGTTCTCCCCTGCCCGGGCATTGAGGATGTAAAGTCCGTCATTACCCCTGCTCTTGGGGGATACTCCTTTCAACTTCCTGCCGTCCGGAATTAGTCGCTTTTCTGCCAGACTGCCTGAAATCTCCCTTCCGTAACTTTCCAGGCAGTCCTGCAGAGCTTCTGCCTTGATTAACTTGAAACTCTTTCAAAAGTGTCCGCGGAGGGAATGCCGTCCGGCAGTTGCAACAATCCTTTTAATTGAGAGCCACGCTCTTTACAAAACAGATGCATATCCTGATAATCTGTGCCTCCCGTTAAACAGGTACAAACGGCTGTTAACAAAATGTCTGACAACAAATGCCGACGGCGGTCTCTTACACGGGTATCCCCGACCCTCGTAAAGTAACAGGACAGTCCTTTTTCCAGAGAGAAGCAGCTTCATCATTAACAAAAAAACAGTGAGGGCTGCCGGATATTCCGGCAACCCTCACTCATTGTATGGCATTATATACCGCTTCTTCTTCTTCTCCATCGTCCACCATCTCGAAATCAATCATGCTTTTGCGGGTTACTTTAATGCGTTCAAATTCTTCTTTCACTCCAACAGTTATTCTGTCAAACGCGCGCTGACCAGTACCAGCCGGTATGAGGTGTCCGCAGATAACGTTTTCCTTCAAACCTTCCAAGTGGTCAACCTTGCCGTTGATAGCGGCTTCATTCAATACTTTGGTCGTTTCCTGAAAAGAGGCTGCCGACATGAAGCTGGTGGTTTGAAGAGCGGCACGGGTGATACCTTGCAGTATCTGTCCGGCTGTGGCGGGAACGGCGTCGCGCACTTCCACCAATCGGAGGTCGCGGCGTTTCAACATACTGTTTTCATCGCGCAACTTGCGGGCGGTGACAATCTGTCCGGCGTGCATGGTTGCCGAATCGCCTGCATCCACTACGACTTTCTTGCCCCAGATGCGGTCGTTTTCTTCCATCACGTCCAGCTTGTCCGCCACTTGTTGTTCCAAGAAGCGGGTATCGCCCTGATCAATCACTTCCACCTTACGCATCATCTGGCGGACAATCACTTCAAAGTGCTTATCGTTGATTTTCACGCCCTGCATACGGTAAACGTCCTGCACCTCGTTTACGATATATTCCTGCACAGCCGTCGGTCCCTTGATTGCCAATATATCCGAAGGAGTAATGGCACCATCGGACAACGGCATACCGGAACGGATATAATCATTCTCTTGTACCAGCAACTGCTTGGACAACGGTACCATGTATTTCTTTACCTCACCCAGTTTGGATGTCACCGAGATTTCACGGTTCCCGCGTTTAATCTTGCCGAAACTTATTTCGCCGTCTATTTCCGCTACGACAGCCGGATTGGACGGGTTGCGGGCTTCAAACAATTCAGTCACACGGGGCAGACCGCCCGTAATATCACCGGTTTTGCCGACGGCACGCGGAATCTTCACCAACACCTCACCCGTTTTCACTGCGTCGCCCTCTTCTTTTACCACGTGGGAACCCAACGGCAGGGAGTAGCTCTTCAAACGGTTGCCCGTCTTGTCAAGGATATAAGCCGCAGGGGCTTTCGTCTTGTCTTTGGACTCAATGATAACCTTTTCCTTCAGACCGGTCGTTTCATCGCTTTCCACCTTATAGGTAACGTTTTCCTGTACACTCTCAAATTCGAGCGTACCAGCAACTTCCGACACGATAACGGCGTTGAACGGATCCCATTCGATAATCGTATCCCCTTTTTTCACCTTGTCGCCGCTGTTGAAGAACAGTTTCGAGCCGTAGGGAATATTATGGGTGAGCAATACAATGCTCGTATTCGGGTCAATGATGCGCATTTCAGCCAGACGGCTTACTACCACCTGATGCTTCTTGCTGGCGGCATCTTCTGAAATGACGGAACGCAGTTCGTCTATTTCCAGAATACCATCGTACTTGGATACGATATTGCTTTCTGTTGCGATGTTGGAGGCGATACCACCGACGTGGAAGGTACGGAGTGTCAACTGTGTTCCCGGCTCACCAATGGATTGTGCGGCAATCACACCCACAACCTCCCCTTTCTGAACCATCTGTCCGGTAGAAAGGTTACGTCCGTAGCACTTGGCGCAAACGCCTTTCTTCGATTCGCAGGTGAGCACCGAGCGGATTTCAACGCTTTCAATAGGCGACTCCTGTATCTTGCGGGCGGCATCCTCACGGATTTCTTCGCCTGAATTGACAATGATTTCCCCTGTCAGCGGGTGCTGTATGTCGTGAACGGAGACACGTCCGAGTATGCGCTCATACAGCGAAGCGATAATCTCCTCGTTATTCTTCAATTCCGTGCAAACCAAGCCGCGCAACGTTCCGCAATCCTTTTCATTGATAATCACATCGTGCGACACATCCACCAGACGACGGGTCAAGTAACCTGCATCGGCAGTTTTTAGTGCCGTATCCGCCAACCCCTTACGCGCACCGTGCGTAGAAATAAAGTATTCCAACACCGACAGTCCTTCCTTGAAGTTGGAGAGAATCGGGTTTTCAATAATCTGCCCGCCTTCTGCCCCGCTCTTTTGCGGTTTAGCCATCAATCCGCGCATACCGGACAACTGCCGTATCTGTTCCTTGGAACCACGGGCACCGGAATCCATCATCATATAGACCGAGTTGAAACCGTCGTTATCTTCGGTCAGTTTCTGTATAAGAATATTGGAAAGGCGGCTGTTGACGTGTGTCCATGTATCAATAATCTGGTTGTAACGCTCGTTGAACGTGATGAACCCCATGTTGTAGTTTTCAAGGATTTGAGCTACTTCGGCATATCCTTCGTTCACCAGCGTATCCTTTTCGGGCGGGATAAGCACGTCACCCAAGTTGAACGACAGACCACCCTTGAACGCCATCTGATAGCCCAAGTTCTTAATATCATCAAGGAATTGCGCCGTCCGGGCAACCCCGCACATCTTAATCACTTTACCGATAATGTCGCGCAATGTCTTCTTACCCAACACCTCATTGATAAAGCCAACTTCTTTGGGAACAAACTCATTCACCATCAAGCGACCGACGGA
The DNA here is from genome assembly GCA_001657575.1 of Bacteroidales bacterium Barb4. Lineage (GTDB taxonomy): Bacteria > Bacteroidota > Bacteroidia > Bacteroidales > Tannerellaceae > Barb7. Next base: position 4,558 of record LBCX01000118.1, on the reverse strand, counting down.
GGTCTCAATCATCTTCCTGACCGTATTCCCCTCTTCGTCCAAATCCTCTACATACACTTTAATCGGTGCATGAATCGACACCTTGCCCTCGTTATAAGCAATCGTTGCCTCCTGCTGCCCGTAGAACACCAAGCCCTCGCCCGGCGAACTCTTGCGTAACTTCGTAATATAGTATAAACCAAGCACCATGTCCTGTGAAGGCACCGTAATGGGAGCACCATTGGCAGGATTAAGGATATTATGCGAAGCAAGCATCAGCATTTGCGCCTCCAAGACAGCCTCATTGCCCAAAGGCAAATGGACAGCCATCTGGTCGCCGTCAAAGTCAGCGTTGAACGCCGTACACGACAGCGGGTGCAACTGGATAGCCTTACCCTCAATCAGTTTCGGTTGGAACGCCTGAATACCCAGACGGTGCAAAGTCGGCGCACGGTTCAAAAGCACCGGATGCCCTCTCATCACATATTCCAATATATCCCAAACTACCGGTTCTTTACGATCCACAATCTTCTTTGCCGATTTCACCGTTTTCACGATGCCCCGCTCAATCAGTTTGCGAATAACAAAAGGTTTATAAAGTTCAGCCGCCATATTCTTCGGCAAGCCGCATTCGTGCATCTTCAATTCAGGCCCAACCACAATAACCGAACGAGCCGAATAGTCCACGCGCTTACCGAGCAGGTTCTGACGGAAACGCCCTTGCTTCCCCTTCAAACTGTCGGACAGTGATTTCAGCGGACGGTTGGCATCCGTCTTAACGGCACTCGACTTGCGGGAATTGTCAAACAGCGAGTCCACCGACTCCTGAAGCATACGCTTCTCGTTACGCAGAATCACCTCCGGTGCCTTAATATTGATAAGCCGCTTCAAGCGGTTGTTGCGGATAATCACACGGCGATACAAATCATTCAAGTCGGACGTGGCAAACCGCCCCCCGTCCAACGGCACCAACGGACGCAATTCCGGCGGAATGACAGGCACAACCTTAATAATCATCCACTCCGGCTTATTTCGCCCGCGCGATGTGCGGAAAGATTCCACAACCTGCAAACGCTTCAACGCCTCATTCTTTCGTTGTTGCGAAGTGTCCGTATTGGCACGGTTACGCAAGTCGTAAGACAATGTATCCAAATCCAAACGGGCAAGCAAATCATATACCGCCTCTGCCCCTATCTTTGCAATAAACTTGTTCGGGTCAGTGTCTTCCAGCAACTGGTTCTCCTTTGGCAAATTATCTGCAACCTGCAAATACTCTTCCTCCGAAAGCAGATCCATAGCGGCAACACCTTCCGCCACCCCCTGCTGGATAACAACGTACCGCTCATAGTAAATGATAGAATCCAACTTCTTGGTAGGCAACCCCAACAGGTAACCAATCTTGTTCGGCAGCGAACGGAAATACCATATATGAGCCACAGGCACAACCAGATGGATATGCCCCATACGTTCACGGCGCACCTTCTTCTCCGTCACTTCCACCCCGCAACGGTCGCAGACAATCCCCTTGTAACGGATCCGTTTGTACTTCCCGCAATGGCATTCAAAATCCTTGACAGGCCCGAAGATACGTTCACAGAAAAGCCCGTCGCGTTCAGGTTTGTACGTCCGGTAGTTGATCGTTTCCGGCTTCAGCACCTCCCCGTTCGAGTTTTCCAAAATCTCTTCAGGCGAAGCCAGACCGATCGTTATTTTCGAAAAGTTACTCTTTACCTTGTTCTCTTTTCTAAAGGCCATAGTGTATATTTTATTTTACCGTTACTAATTGATTCTCATTCAAGTATTACCTAAACTGCTCAAAGGTTATGATTTCGATCTCTTTGGCAACTTTCTTTTTGATTGCTCGAAATACCTTTACCGTATCAAATACTTTCTGTGACTTAGCGTCCATTTATCCGTCCCCATTTCTGTCGTTTGCTCATTGTATATGGAGTAACAGGAACTCTTTTAACGGAATTAAATAATCAGCATCCAAATTCCAATGTTCATTATTTGTATAATCCCGTTCCTGCTCTTTTATTTTCTTTTTATCCTCTTTTGAAGTTCCAAGCAAGGCTTCAAGATAGCCGTATATTTTTGTTTTTTTTGTTGGTGTTGTCAGCGGATACGCCCTTCCTTCAATTTCCTTGCTTTGCAGACATTTTTCATATCTGTTCCAACAATCAAATATTGATTGGTTTTTATCTATGATAATTTTTTCCAATAAATCCTCCAATGCCCCGCTATCTTGATTGTTCGGGAAAAGAAATAGTTCAAAAGTCAATCCGTATTGTTTACGCCAATTATCTATTTCATTTTTTCTTGCAATAAAATCATTATCCGCATCAAATATAACCAGATTCAGAAATCCTCTGTTAGTATTTTCCTCCATTTTGCTTCGGATTCCTCCTCCACGATCCTTTTTGGAAAGAATACTTGTCCAACCTTTCGTATCAATAAGTGTTTCATCTTTGATTATTCCAAAGGCAGGCGCAATATAACTTATATAGTCCGACAGAAATTTCAAGTCGGCAACTCCTTCGACAAAAATATTCACCAAGCCCGGCATAATTTAATCCCTTAGCTCAAGATTCAGTTCTATACTCTCCTGAAATCCTTCAAAAGAAAGTCTGTACGCCTTGTATCCTTTCAATAAGGTATTGACAATTCTAAAAGACTGAAAAAAGTCCTGCATGAATGCGTACTCTTTTTCTTCCAGCACCGCTACAAAGGAGGAAAGGACTTCTGCATCATGGGTAACTATAAAAAGCTGAACATTATATTGTTCTGCAAAAGTAACGACACTTCTCCATAACAATTTGTGTGCAAAATGATGTAACCCGTTTTCTATCTCGTCAATCAGTACAAAGGAGTCTTTCTTGGCGGCGACAGCAGTAATTACACTCAAAAACTGCTTGACGCCATCGCCCATCATGCTAATCGAAGTCAATTCGTCAAACCCCTTTACATCAAAATAAAGCCCGTCCGGCAAGGCTTGGATACCTATAATATTGTCATCAAATTGTCGCAGGGAGTTCAAAATGAAATCGCCCTCTTTTCTCTTTACGATTTCCGAATACCTTGCCAGCACACTCGAATCATTTTTATCGGAGGAAACAAACAAGGCTTGCAATTCTTCTGTATAATCTCCTGATAATTTATAACTTAAAGCTTTATTTTCATATAGCAAACTGCTTTTATACGTTTTCTTCGGGTCTTGTATCTTTTTTATTGAGAAGTTTAAATCCACACCGTTTATCGCAGGCATTGATATAGAAATACCTGTACCGTCTGATAGTATTGGCTCTGGATTATCCTGATATTGCGCTTTCAATTCCAACCATCGTTCCGATTGATCACTGAATTTGCCGTAAAAAGACGGTTTGTTTTCAGCTTTCAGATTGTGGAACAAATAATTAAGTTGCGTTGCTGTCCCTGAATTGAAGCCCCTGAATTGATTGACAACCTTCGGAAGCATCGGATTGGACATACCCAGAAGAAGAAACAGGGATTCCAATACAGAGGTCTTCCCCGAATTATTTTTTCCCAGAAAAATATTTATTTTGGAAAGCCCATCTATTTCAAGGGCATCAAATCCCCTGAAATTCTTTATCGTCAGACTTTCTAAAAGCGGCATATTATGTTGATTTAATCTGAAACAAAATACTGGCTCTCAATTAATAAGAGCCTTGACCGTATCGCTCCAAGGGCCTTCCTGCAAGCGGGGATTCACCCATGCGGCGATAAATTCGACATGCTTCCCTTCGTATTCGGCAGGGAAAGTGATCGTATGTTTGAGGCTGGTGGAAGTCAACTCTTGCCAGACTGTTTCCCCGTCCACGAGATATTTGAGTTTGAAGCCGTAGATACCTGATCTTCGCTGTGAATCAGTGAGATGAGTCTTCTGTTTCAGACCGGCATAAACGGTTATTCCGTGATGCTTCCCTACGTCGGTAGTGAGTACCGGTACTTCTTCAGGCACGGGAATAGGCTCGTGCGCCGTAAATCCGCGTGAGGGAAATCCCATGAGGACGAGATCCACATCGGCAACAAGGCTGTTTGCCTTGAGCGTAGGATACAGCACATTCCGGATAAACTCTTTCAACGCCTTGAAAGTCGCATCCTTGTAAAGCCTTGTCTCTTTATTTTTCTTTGCCGTATCCGCATTGGCTATGTACAGTGTATTAGCCAATGCGGACAAATTTTTGAACTGGGTCATCATCTCTGCATTCAGTTTCCACACCGCAGCATCGGCCACACATTGCTTGCAGACACCCAGCTGCCACTCATTAAATTTCCCCTCCTTGCTTGGGAAAAAACTTCGTTTGCTCGTTCTCATAATGATCTCTGTTATAGTACTATTTAATGGTTAAAAACAACTTCCCTGTTCCTAACTGGCTTAATTGTCCTGTAAAATGACTTTCTTGTCCTGCCTAATGGTTCATCTGTCCTGTCAAACGACTTTTTTGTCCTGTTAAATGAGTCATCTGTCTTGTCAAATGACTTGTTTGTCCTGTCAAATGGTTCATCTGTCCTGTCAAACGACTTGTTTGTCCTGTCAAATGGTTCATCTGTCCTGTCA
>LBCX01000117.1 GCA_001657575.1 Bacteroidales bacterium Barb4 | reverse complement strand
AAATAGTAATAAGCCGTCAAGTTGGCAGGCATAATGCCGTTTGTAAACTCAACGCGAACAGGAGAAGGGTCTCTCGTATTCACGAGCACCCGTAACGAGATAGGTTTTAACGCAATAAATGAAAGTCCATTAACATCTACAACTTCGGAATATTTACCACCACTACTTGTATCATACTTGACGGTTGCCACCCTGAAATATCGTTTTACATTTGCTGACCCGTCGAACCGCGTCTGTGAGGCTTTCGCATTCAACGCCGCCTGCACAGCCTTGCTTATGGGCTTAACGGAGTCCGCCGTATTGTCCACATTCTTCAATCCTACGCTGCTTGCGTCGAGGGTAACATTCCCCGACAATCGCTTTCCCGCTACCATAATAGCCGTATCTACTTTGGCATTCAGTCTGTCGGGCAACCCCTTTATCGTAAACGTGCCGTCCGTATTTATAACCCCGTGAAGCGGCGACTCCGAACCCCTGACCAAGCCTGCGGCTGTATCGTTTGCCAAGCCTATGGCTTTGGGATTGATAGAAAACCAAGACTGCGAAAAAGCAGACGCCGGAAAAAATATTGATATTGCCAGAAAAAAGCACTTTAATTGTTTCATATTATTGATTTGTTATTTTATTGTTCAAACCTTTCAAGGTGCGTTAACCCTTTCAAGGTGCGTTAACTCTTTCAAAAACCTCGTATGCGTCTGAATATTTTTCAAGTTTTTTCCATACCGTCCCAAAAATCCCAAACAAAGAAAAGTGTTTGGTAACTTCATCTACTCCCTTAAACACAGTTGTAAGGAACACACCGCCAACGGGAAACGAGGACTCAAATACTTTAACCTTAACTATCGCATCGTGCTCCTCTAAAATCCGCTTAAAATCCGCCATTCTCAAAAGACCGTCATGCGTCTCGTCAGCCATTTGCATATTCGTAAAAGTGTACTTTGCAGGTATTGCAATTCTAAACTCTATGGGGCTCATCTTTGCGTCTGTCATTGTACAGCCTATAACCACATCTGAAACCCTCTCTCCTTCCTTAAAAGGAAAGTATTTATACTGCCAATCGGAAGACTTGTATAATTCGCGGGGGATGCTTGGATTTTCATAGGTAACCATGAAATACTGTTCCTGACCGCCGCAATCCGCTACCGTAGGCATATTAAACCCCAATTCATGACCCGTAAAGCCGTTCCTGCCGGATTGATAGAAATAGACACACTCCGAACCACATTTACTCTCCTCAAGGTCGTCGTAAGAATTTAGCACCAAAGAGTCTTTGAATACATACGGGTCAAGCAAAAAAGCATCAACGGTATCAGGCGTACCAAGCTGGTAGCCCGTTTCAGTCAGGAACTTTTGAAAGTCTGCATTGCCGGATGTTGCCGCGCTGTCCACCTTGTGGATGCCGTCCCAAAGCTCATCAATGTCATCGGATAATTCTTCAACGGACATTTCGCCGTCTTCCTTGATGTGGATGTTGTACTCAATGTTGCCTACGCCTTTTTCGTTTTTCTTGTTGGATATTCTCGTGCCTCGCACCAAACCAAGAACACTATCTGTTGCCATTGTTACCGCGCCGCCGCCGCCACCGCCTGAAAACTTTACAAAGTCTTCCTTTCTTAGCAACCCGTCATGGACGCTGTCAGCCCGTTGAATGTTATTGAAAGTAGGCTTTTCGGTCTTTGGAACAGCGCAAAGGAACTCTGTGGGCTTGTTGGACATTGATGCGTTGTAACTGATGGCTATTTCTGTAACGAGCCTTCCGGGCTTGTCAAAAAACAGCGGCTCATATATTGGCACGTCCACAGTTTTTACCGTCTGTATGGAATTATCATCGTAACGGATGGCTATGTACGCCATACTGCCCCGATAAAGTCCAATAGTATTTGCAAATCCTATTTCATAGCCGGAAATCCGTGAGTTATACACATTAAAAATAACGGCAGTCGATACGTTCGGTTGAAGAGAATTACAATAACCATAATTGAGGCTGCTGCCGCTTCCGCTGAGACAGATATAGCAGTCGATGGCTTGATTTTCAGGGGTTATTGGTATGCGGAGTGTATCGAAAAGTCCGCCACCGTCATCAAATCCTGATGTTTCCAAGAAGTGATTAAGGTTGGCGTCTCCTCTACCTATATATTGCATGAGCACGGTGCTGTCGGCTTTGATTTTGGAATATGCGCCGGCAACTTTTGCGTCCGTATAGGCGGATAGTGTGGTACTGTCGGCTTTTTCTTTGGCATATATGGCGGTTGCCGTAGCTTTCAATAGGGCAGTGTCCGCCTTTGCATCCAACGCCGTTTTTTGAGCCGTTGAAACGGGCTTGCCTGTATCGCTCGTATTATCCACGCTACCTAATCCTACATCGCCTTTTGCAAGGGTTATATCCTTTGAAAGCGACTTGCCCGCTACCTTGCGGGAGCTGTCCACTTTCGCGCCCATCCCGTTTACCGACATCGTGCCGTCATCCTTTACGTGCACTTCGTAGTTGGCTTTTGAGCCTTGCACTATTCCAAGCGTTGAGTCGGAGGCTACGGGAATTACGCTGCCGCCAAAATAGTAGAAGCCCTTTTCCTTTTGGTTGCCGTACAGCCAGAGGCTGTTGTCGAACAAGTTCCTGACTTCAAGCCCGTTTCTAAGCGCAACTTTCGTAGAGGCGATATAGTCGTTTATAGCCGATTGTGACGGGACGGCTGTGCCGAAATCATGGGCGGGGACAACGGTCGTGTTGGCGCTGTCTATTTTAAGACGGTCGCCTATCGTCTGGGTAAGGTTATGCCGTATGTTCGCCGAGCCTATCGTAACGTTGCCGCTACCGTCGGGGGCAACGTTATTTACAGCCGTTACCGTGCCTGTGCCTCCGCCGCCGCCACCGCCACCGTTGCTGTAAAGCGTGTCGCCGGATACGCGGAAATCGGTAGGGGCGATTTTGCTAAACTGTTTGCCTTTAATGCTGTCCCAAATAGCAGTTTTTGCCGCCGCCGTGCTGTCCGCTTTCAGCTTGGCATAGACTTTCACAAATGCAGTGTCAAGGTCTCTCTGGTCGGACAGATGACCGGTAATCCGCCCCCATACCGCTGCCGTATCGCTTCCGCCTCCGCCGCCCTGCGCAAAAAGGGTACTGTCAGCCTTTATCTTTGCATATACAACGAGGCTGTCGGCTCTCACTTTGGCGTATATGGCGGTTGCCGTAGCTTTCAATAGCGTAGTGTCCGCCTTTGCATCCAACGCCGTTTTTTGAGCGGTTGAAACGGGCTTAACAGAGTCTGCCGTATTGTCCACGTTACCTAAGCCGACGTCTCCCTTTCCAAGCCCTAATGATGCTTTGGTAACATCTACCGCCTTGTTCGTGACGGACAAAGCCGTGCCGTTTACCTTTACCGTGTCAATGATATTCACATCGCCGCCGCCACTTTGCGCAAGGACAAGGCTGTCAGCCCTTACTTTGGAATAGATAGCTCCGGCGGTTGCGTCCAACCGCAAGCTGTCCGCCTTTATGCGCGTATCAAAGCCTGCAACCTGCGTAGCCGTCGCAAGCCCAAGATAGGACGCATCCTGATTGCCGCCCACGAGTTTATGCCCCTCTATGGACGGCAGTCCGGTAAGCTGCGAGTAATCGGTTACGCCACCGCCTCCCCCGCCACCGCCGGATATGACGTTAATCCCGTCGGTCAAAGAATCATAATTAGCCGCCGTAAGCTGCACGCCGTTTACCGTCACGTTGCCGACCAATGCGTTGTACTGCTCTTTCCCGTCTATGTAGATGCTGATGCGATTGTCCGATATTGAAGACAGTCGCAAGGACGTGGCGGACGGTTTTATGAAGCCGCCGTCGTAATAGATGACAATCGTTCCATCGCCTTTTTTTACAAGGTCAATTCTTTGCGCGGACACATCCAAAGCCGCAAAGGCATGAATGGCGAACAATAAAATTACTGCTAATAGTCGTTTCATATTTCGTTTATTGTTATCGTTTACTATTACCGTCGGGGGCTTCAATTTGCGGGTAAATTTTGAGTTAGCTGTTCGAGCTTGAGCAATCGCTCCTTTAAGTCCGCGTTATCCTGTTCGGCTTTGGCTACCTGCTGTTTCAGCGCGTCGAACTCTTGGATTGACGGGACTTTCCCATAAATTACGTCTATATCTGTCTTTGGACTTGACACGCTAAGTGACGCGACAACATTGTCGCCGACGTCCTTATATGGATACAGCCTGTTGAACGCATCGCCTCTGCTCACCACCAACTGCCCGCTTGAATTGACTGATAAACCCGTGAGGAATGCGCCCGTTGAGCCGTCGCTTACTATTGAGGGGGTGCTATTCCCACGCGTAAGCGTTAATGTGTCGTTTGATATTGAGCCGTCCGTTATGACGTTGCCCGTGCCTGAAAAGACTATTTTGTTTGCAAAATATCCCTTTACGAGCGTCAGAACGCCGTTGTTAATGGTGTAATTCACGATTGCATTTCCGCTTCCGGTGCTTGTGACGCTTATTGCGCCTTTCTTGGTAGCGGTGGCAAGGGGTTTGAGTATATCGCCGTTTACGGTAAGATTGCCGCCAACGGTCACATTGCCGCTTGCATCTCTCTCTTGGAAATAGCCCTTTGCAAAGGTTATCGTGTCATTGGTAATTGTCGCACCTGTATATGCGTTCCCGTTGCCCGTATCGGATTTATTGTTCAAAAACCAGCCCTTTGAGAAAGCGGCTTCTCCCGTCTGGTTGTTATACGTCACTGCGGCAAGGGCGTTGCCTGCCCCCGCTACATCTTTCCAAGTCAATATTTTCTTTATTACCTCAAACTCCACTTTCCCCGCGTCTTCGTTTTCCTCGCCCTGCAATCGCTTTATCAATTTGGGCTTTGTGAGGGCGTAGATGACGGTCGGCACTTCATGGTTTTTAAGCAGGACGTCCGCTACCCGCCAATCCAACTGTGCGTGAAGCGTGCCGTCCTCTCCCGTGAGCATGACTATGGTATTGCCTGTTTTGGCTTCCAATACCTCGCCCTCTACGGGCGTATCGGCGTAATAGTCATCAAAACCTTCAAAGCCGCCGGGTACGGGTGGCACGGCTGTGGAATGGACAAACTCGCTGTATATTCCCTCCGGTATCCCCTCCAACTGTCCCCACTGTACCTTACCGTCCGTACCGCCTCCGCTTCCGCCCGACGGGTTGGGGTACGAACCCGCACCCGTGCCTATGGTGTCCTGTACGCGTCCGTTGCGGGGTGTAAAGCCCGTTTCGGCTTCTCTTGATTCAGCTTCTAATATTGCCATTACTTTAAGGATACGTTTACGCAATCTTCGTGGAAACTATGCAGGCTTAGGCGGTTTGTCCCCCGTGAGTAATTTATCTCTTGTCCTACAACAAGGTACTTTTCATTTAATATTCCCGCCCTAAACGGTTGCCCCGTGACTGCCGACAGGTAGGTAAACAGCTGCCCTATCACATTCCGGGTGGTAGATACGGTCGCTTCAAACTTTTCCTTTCTCTGGGCGTGGGTGGACAGCAGAGAGCCGCCCACGAAGTCCTCCAAGTGCATGTTTTTGTTATTCCACTTTGACCATGACGTCAGCGGGTTGCTGTTTGCATCCAAAAGGTTGGCTTTTCCAAGTACCGTACCCTCGCGATACACCGTGACTACCTTACACTCTATATCGGTGTAGGGTCTGGCGTTGGGGTCATTGAGGACTTTAATCGTGCGGAATGTGTCACGTTTTGCAAGCTCGCCCCATTTTGAAGTGCCCACGAACTCTACACTTTTTACGCCAAACCAACACATGCCGTCGTAGCGGTTTGGCCATTTGCCACTGCTTCCACCTCCCATGTTGTGACAGACGTATGCGTTTCGGTGTATGCGAAACTCGGGATAAAGCCCTTCTTCTGGCAGTGTGGGTAATTTAATCCCCTGCATAACAGCATCTTCTCCGCCTACTACCCATGTGTTTACGTCGTTTTTTGATTTTGTAAGGTCGGAGTTAATCATAAAATTGTCGGACATTTTTGCCTTTTGAAACGATGCGGACGCCCCAAAACCGACCGTACACCGTCCGTAGCTGCTTGGTGCATCCGTAAAGGTTTTCCAGCTGTTTTTATTACTCCCGCCATTTTTCACGGCGGGCGGGCACTCCAAATAGTACTTTCTGTTGCCTGCGGCATCGGTCAGGAAAAGGTCACAGTAAAAGATAAAGTTCGCCTGATATGCGGACGTCCACCGTCCGCCGATGGCGTTGTAAAAGCCGCCCGTGTATTCAGAATATTTTTGAACCTGCGCTTTATCCAAAAAAAATGAGCGCATAGGCTGGTAAAAATGTTCAAGGCAACGGTCGTAGTCGTACTCTACGCCTTTTGCAAAAGAAGAAACGCCCTGATAAAAGAAAGCCGCATTGACCTTGAACCAAATACTGTCATTATCGTTTTGCTTTGACATTGAAGCGGACTTTCCCGCTCCGCCTATGGTAATGACGGGGACGTTTGGGTTGGCTATCGTTTGATTGTTTCCCTGCCCCTCGCAATCGCCCCTAAAAATAAACATGGCATCTCCGCCGCCCTCGCTCACTCCGACCGTGCTGCGTTTGGTGTAGAGGAAAAAGGCTTGTTGAACCGATACGGGTTTCTGGGGCAAAGGGAATGGCTGTGTTATTTGGTACACGGTTGCGGGTGACAGCGCGCCCGTTCCCCCTGCTGTCGTTATTGCTCTGTACAACGTGGCAGGGTCTATGCCGCACTCTCCGAACTTCTTGCATTCCGCATACAACTCTATGTATGACGACTGGGGGTCTGCGGGGTCGTACTCGGAATAGCTGTAAGTCGCCGACGTTGCACCGCCGCTTCCGCCCGTCCTCATGCCAAACATATAATCATACGGATAATACCTCCCGCCGTCCCCTTGCAGGTTCTTCTCAAAATCGTTAGCGTCATCGGCTGTCCATCGGTTCTGAATAGTCTTTGGATAGACGCTGCTCGTCACTTTGACCATTGAATAGGTCTCGTCCAGCTCGTAACGCTCGCCCGTGCCGCCCAATCCCCACTTTACGGGGTCTAAAATATTGCCCTCAAAAATCGGCTGAAACACAATTTGAGGCTGTGCGGACGGGTCTGTAAGGCTGTACTTTTCGTAGCGCACATCACCCGTTACACCTACGGCGTTGTTGTCCACCATGTAGATACTGCCGTTCTTCTGGAATATTCGGCAGGAAAAGATACGCCCTATCTCTTCTAAAACTTCGCGCATACTCATGCCTACGCCGTCCTCGTCGTACCAATTATCGCCGGATATGAAACTTTTGGTTATCCAATTTTGTTCACTGCCACCTGCGGGAGGGGTAAAGGATATGGAAGAATGGAGATAGAGACTTTCAAAGCTGTCGGTAACGGATGTCTTGTTTAGTATTCGGCTTAAAATGGTCAGGATATTCTCCATGCCTAAGGCTCGGCTGCCGTCGGGGTTGAGGTATTCCTTATCCTCTAGCATTTGGAAGTCGGAGAAAAAGAACGTCACGGGATAGACAATTTCGCCGTATTGAGAGTTTTGCCCGATGTCGGTCAAAGTTTCTTCGTAGGTGTTTGGCTGTAAAAAGCCTTTCCAGCTTACCGACCAGACTATATCGCTCCATGTGTCGGCTGCCGATGTGCCTGTATAATGTATGAGCTTGTATTTTAGCGGGTCGTTTGCAAACAGTTCGGCAAACTTCATGTTGTCGTTACACATGACGGTCAATTCCCCGCCCGATGCCTGTACCATTTTTTCAAAGGGCGAAACGTGATTGTATGACAGAATGAAGCCGTCAGGGGAAAGTGTTACCTCTTCTGCGGTTGCAATTTCCTGCATATTGATAATTTCTATCCGCTGGAAGCCCTCGCCTTTTTTGGCGTTTACGGAACGAAAGTTTGCAAAAAAACGAACTGATGCCATTAGCTTGTGTATTTGCTTTTTTTGTCAATCCTGCCCAAAATATAATGAATGTCGCTGCCGCGAATAACAATATCCTGAACGCCAATATCTATCTCTTCTCTGCCCTGCATAGCCCTGTCCACTTTCTGCGGTTGAGCAATTCCGCCGCTCACAAAAGCAGGCATGTTCGCCACTATGCCACCCTTTGCAAAGCCTTTCGACGCGCTTATCGTATTGAAAAGTCTGGTTTGTGCGGAACTGCCAAAATTGCCCTGTCCGCCCATGGACTTGTAAAGCACCGATTGCTGCTTTTGGTTCAAAATCATTTCGCCGGAATTGACACGGGCAATGATTTTATCGCCGCTTGTGGAATTGCCGCCGATAATTCCGCCTGCTATCCCGCCTGTGGCAAACTTCTGCTTTGGCTTGACGCTTTCGGTTATTTTTTCAACCGTTCCGCCTGCGGTAAAGCCGCTGCCTGAATTTATCGCCGAAAACAGCCGGCTTTGCTGGGTGCGTCCAAAGCCGCCCTCTCCGCCGAACTTTTGGTAAAGCCCTTTCTGCTGGTCCTTGTTCAGTATCATTTCGCCGCTGTTGAGGCGGGCAAGGACTTTATCGCCTGAATAGGAATTGCCTTTTACGAGGTTGTCACTGCCGACAACGCCGCCCGCTATTCCGCCTGTGGCAAAGCCTGATATTTTTTTGAACAGAGCTACCGCTCCGACTGCGGCGGTGCCCGCTAAAATGAGATTGAGCGGGAACGGGATAGATTTGAAAACTGATGCTATCGCTCCGGCTACCCCCTCCGCCTGTTTGGCGGCTACGACTGTGCC
>LBCX01000116.1 GCA_001657575.1 Bacteroidales bacterium Barb4 | reverse complement strand
CCTTTGGGCAGGCCTTTGAGAGACCGGTCCAGGAAGCCTTTGAAGCCTTCATAATCATTGGAGAACGAACGGCTGCGTTTTATTTTCACTCGCCCGTCATCTGCCTGCTCCTTGAGACACACGTGAAAACTGTCTTTCGAAATGCCAATCCCTGCCGCCTGTTTCATAAACCTGTTTTTTTAATAATTATCCGTGAAAAAAGAAACTTCCCCTTACCGTCCATCCCCGTAAATACATGCAGGATACGGACATTAATAACTGTTCCCTGGATACTAATCCGGACTCGAAAGAGAAACAGGCACGGGGCAAGATCTGAAAGACGATATGCCTGTTTGTTATCCTGGATTTCTTTGCTATTCCCGTGCCTTCTTTTCTTCAAATGCTTATGGGTTACTTTCTTAATTTTAACAGGGGGACAAACATACGAGGGCTTTTGCGCCACATTGGCATCATAGTTCATCGGGAACTACGGTCATAAAAAAACACCATAGTTCATCGGGAACTATGGTGATACCTTTATTTTGACGGCGTAAAAGTCTGTATAAAAAATGAACGGGCAAAGGAAAAGCGAGGAAAAAAATAACTGATTTTATGCAGATGCCCCGAATACGAAATACTTCGGTGGAGGACAGGGGAATAAATTCCTCGTTAATGTTTTACATCAACGGTAATATCAATCAATCTGGTTACATTGGCAGCAGGGTTATACTCCGCATTGCCTGCCTGTGATGCCGTTACGCCAATCCGCTTTGTATAGACCCTTTCGCCCTTCGATTCATAATAATGCGCCGGCACTAAATAATTGCTGCCTACCAGCCCTACTGTTTCATCGCTGGATGTGAACACGACAAGCAAGCCTGACGAGGCGGTTGCTTTTAATACCATATTCCCGCTGCTCGATTTCCACGAGCTGGCGAGGTCAAAACTGATGGTTTGTTCTTTCTTGGTCGAATCCACACTCAGTATCTCGAATGTTTGCGTCACATTCGTTGCTTCATAAAAACGCTCGCTGCCCGGCTGGCTTGCCGTAACGGAAACAATTCCCGGCTGCCGGAAAGCAGCCCGTCCTCTTTCAATGGCGGCAATGCTTTCATCGCTGCTTGCAAATATGACAAGCAAGCCCGACGAAGCGGTTGCCGTCAGTTGAAGCGAACCCTCCGCCATGCTTGTTTGGGCAGGCAGCTTATCAAAAGAAATGGTTTGATCCTGTTTCACGGTCTCTTCCTGACCGCAAGCCGTCAGTGCAAACAAAAGCACTCCGGCAAACAACCGTTTTTTCATCATTCTCCTTTTTTAATTAAATCAACTCTCCTATTCGCAAACGTATTCCGCCATAAATCCTTCGTCCGTCAACAGGTCCCCAGATGCGGGAAGCGTCAAAATCCTGTGAAAAAGGAGTTCGCCAACCGTCAATCGGGTCTTTCTGCTTATAATTGAGCAGGTTTTCAACGCCTAAATAAATATCGAAACGCTTGCTGTTTTTAGTAATCTGGGCAAAATAGATTGGAAAGGCGGGCGAATATCTTTTTTCCGATTGATAGCCGTTCAGTCCGGGCAGGCGTGTGCGACCGTTGAATTGTGCCGTGACATCAAACACCCAGCGGTGCAACGCCGTGGCATACGACAGATTGACCAAACCCCGATAGTTTGAAACCAGCGGTTTTTCCATGCTGTATTGATTTCCGCCGTCGTCGCTGTACGTGATTTTATTATTGTTGTAACGGAAAGCGGCGAAAACATCAAACCCGCGAAACGGTGTAAACGACAAGTCTGACTGCCAGGCATTGGCATACGAAACGCCGTTCAGATTGTAGAAATATACGTCTTGGCGATTGCGTTCATAATCTGCCACCGCCTGATTTTGAAACTCGGTACGAAAGTAGTCAAGGCTCAACGCAACTCGTTCTTCGTTCCAAACGGGAATGGAAAACGCCACGCTGCCGCCGTAATTCCATGCCTTTTCCATGTCCAAATCATTGATTGTTTCAACATCGAACCGGCGGGAAGAAGCCATCAGCCCGATGTTTTCGGCAAGCACGTTGGGCGAGCGGAAACCCCGTCCGATCGATGCCCGCAAAGTGATGTGAGAATTGATGTCGTACTTGGTAGCAGCGCGGGGCGTAACGAGCCAGCCGAAACGACTGTTGTGGTCTGTGCGCAAACCCGCTGTCAGCGTCAGCCCTTCCATGCTCGAATAAGTGTATTCGCCGAAAATACCCGGCACGGCTTCCGTGCGGTTTATCGGTGCATCAATATAGTTCGTTTCATAATTATCATACGCAAAGCTCGCGCCCGCAGTGTAGCTGTGATTTGTGTTGTGGATGTAAGAGGTGAAAAGCAGGTTGGCATAATACGAAAGCTGCCTGCCGCCGAAACGCTTGTCGCCAAATTCCGAGCCTTGTTCGTGGGCGGTGAAGCTGTTGATGATACCGATGCTCTGCCCCTCTTTGTCGCCTGTGGCGATGCCCGTCTTGTTGTATGCCGTAAAGTTTTTATTGTTGATAAATGTCTGAAAAAGCCGGTTGCCCGGAGGAATAAGGTTATGCCCTTTGTGGATGACGGTATCCTGTCCGGCAACACGTTCTTCGTAGAGAAATTTGATGCCGGTGCGCGATTGGATGCCTTTTTCAGCATTGAGGTAGAACCAGCGGTTGTAGGCATTGATGTACTTGATATTCGGCATATCCAGAAAGGTATCATCATTGTGGTCGTGCGCTTTTGTGCTGAGTGTTCCGCTGAGCAACAGTCCTGTCCACAGGTTTTTGCTTACCTGGACTGCCGAAGTGATATTGGCTTCGCAGTGTTGTTTTTCATCTGTATAAAGATTTACAAACAGCGGCGTGGTAAAGTTGGGCTTTTTGAATTCGAGATTCATTTGTCCGGTGATGGATTCGTAACCGTTGACCACCGAAGCTGCACCTTTGGACAGTTGAATAGATTCGAGCCACGAGGCAGGCGTGTAATTCAAACCGTAAGTAGCCGCCAGTCCGCGCAGTGCGGGAACATTTTCCGCCAGCATCTGACTGTATATGCCCGACAAGCCGAGCAACTGTATCTGCTTCGCGCCCGAAACGGCATCAGTGTATCCCACCGAAACGGAAGCACTGTTCTCGAAACTTTCGGAGAGATTGCAGCAAGCCATTTTGACTAATCCCGTTTGGGTGGTCGTTTCCGTTTTCAGGGTATTAAGTCCCGAAAACTGTACGCCTTTCCGATGCCCGACAACATCTACGCCTTGCAGCTCCTGCAATGGAACAGTGAGCGTATCGCCTTCCGATTTCTCTTCCGGTACGGTTTGAGAAACCGCCGAAAGCGTAATTGTCAATGCAAGAAAGAAGAATAAACATTTCCTGCCGATTGGAAATATGTTTCCGAATGTCGCCATTGCACAAAGATTTTCGGCAAAGGTTGAGGCATTATCGGGGATATAAAATACCACAAATACGGCATTTTACATGAATTTATCCGTTCCTGTCGTCGTCCAACCGAGTTAATACTTCAAAGAACTTATACAAGAACTTAACAGATCTGCCATAAGAGAGGTAAAGAGCTTCTTCTCCGCGCCATACCACATTTATGGTATTTCCTGCTTGCCGCCTGTCTGTATCTTTGCACCCTCAACGACTCATAATGTGCCACATAAATTATTCAGTCGTTCTTTCAGGACTTTCTTGATGGTGTTACCTTTAACCCCACATTTCGCCCCGCTGCATGTGGGGCTGAAATCTCTCGTTCCGGCGGGACTTTTTGCGTAATATCAGCTACTTACCGTTTGATTACTAACTACTGACTACAAACTCCTAACTTCTAAGTATTATGAACTTTATATTCTTTTCTCCGCATTTCCCGCAAAACTCCACCGAGTTTTGTTTCCGCCTGAAAGAGGCGGGGGCGAATGTGCTTGGCATCGGGGATGCCGCGTATGATTCGCTGAACGACCGTCTGAAAGCCTCGCTGACGGAGTATTACCGTGTGACAAATATGGAGGACTACGATCAGGTGTTGAGAGCCGTTGGCTATTTCACGCATAAATACGGAAAGATTGACCGCTTCGAGTCCCTCAATGAGTATTGGCTCGAAGCGGACGCGCGGATACGGACGGACTTCAACATTCCTGGAACGAAAGCCGACTTTATCCCCAACCTGAAGCATAAATCCAAAATGAAGCCCTTCTTTGAAAAGGGTGGCGTTCAAACAATCCGGAGCCATACCTACACCGGCAACAAGAAGAACGCACTGAAATTCATCAAGGAAACGGGCTACCCCATAGTGGTAAAGCCGGATTCGGGTGCTGGTGCCGGCTCCACCTACAAAGCTGACAGTGAGGCGGAGTTTGAGGCTATTCTGGCAAAGGAGCATTTGCAGGGCGTTGACTTCATCATCGAAGAGTATATTGAAGGGATTATCCTCACCTACGACGGTTTGGCGGATGCTGACGGGAACGTGGTCTTTGAAACAAGCCACCGTTTCGAGCAAAGCATCATGGAAGTGGTAAACACTGCCGACAACCTCTACTACATCTGTCTCCCGAAAATAGACGAGAAGGTACGCACCGCAGGGCGGAACACACTGAAAGCCTTTGACGTGCGCGAGACATTTTTCCACATCGAGTTTTTCGAGCGCAAGCGGGACGGTGCGATTGTGGCGTTGGAAGTGAACATGCGCCCGCCCGGTGCATGGATGCCCGATGCCATCAACTATACGCACGACACCGACATTTACAAACGGTGGGCGGATATGGTTCTCCGCCGTCAGCCCGCCGAAGCCTATAAAGGCAAGTATTTCACCGGATATGCCGCCCGCAGAAACCATAAAAAGTATCAGCATTCCCACGAGGAAATACTGGACAAGTACAAAGACAATCTTGTTTTCTACAGCGATATAGACGAGATATTTCGCGGTGCGATGGGTGACTTCGCCTATCAGTTCCGGGCGGCAACTTATAAAAACGTGAAGGCTGTCATTGACTACATACAGCAGCCGGCTAAGGGTTGAAATACGGATGTACGCAATTCCCAATTTTTATATACTTTTGCGCCGATATTCTTAAAAAAGCCGGTATGACACAGATTACATTTAAGAACGACATTGACCAAAACAAGATAGATGCCTTGTTGCATTTTTTAAGGTCTTGGGACATAGACGCGGAAGTAAGCTACAATATGACAGAGAAAAAGAGAGCTGAAAAAGATACGACTCTTACGTTATCCGTTGGTTTATGGGAAGGGCGTGACATCAATGACAAACAGCTTCGCGAGCAAGCATGGGGTACCTGTAAAAGGCTAAAACAATGATACTCTGTGATACCAACATCCTTATTGAGTTGTATAGACGCAATGAGAATATTGTGGTTGCCGTTGAAACGATTCAGCAAAAAAACATTGCTATCTCAGACGTGACCCGTGCCGAACTTTTCGTCGGTGCGTTAAACAAACGTGAATTGCAGACGCTTCGCAAAGATGTCAGTCAACTGATTGTTCTGCCTATTCAACCGGAGATTTTAGACATGGCTATAAAGTTGCTTGAAGAATACTGCTTGTCGCATAAATTGGATTTCCACGATGCCCTTATTGCCGCTACTGCTATCTGTCACAAGATAGAACTGTTTACGCTGAACATAAGAGATTTTGTTTTTCTGCCCAGCGTAAAACTTTTCCATTAATCGCTAACCGTTAATCATCAAAAATGATAATAAGATATTATAATGAATACAGCCGTCATTTGGGGCGGCAGATGGAGTATAAAGTGTACGGGCATAAAGGCAAGCCCGTGCTCGTGTTTCCGACTTCGCAGGGACGTTTCTTCCAATATGAAGATTCGGGAATGATTGAGGCTCTCAACGGGTTTATCAATGACGGCAAACTTCAGGTATGGGCAGTGGACGGCATTGATTGGGAAACGTTCTTCTCAACTGATTGGGACAACCTCGCCCGCATCTATCGTCACGAACAGTATTTCAATTACATCAACGAAGAAATCATTCCCTCCGTCCTCCGGCAAAGCAGAGAGAACAACGGCAGCGACCAGCAACTGCTGCTCACAGGCTGTTCGATGGGAGCCTATCATGCCGCCAATTTCTATTTCCGCTATCCTTGGGCGGTCGATACGGTCGTTGCCCTGAGCGGGGTCTATTCCAGCGACTATTTCTTCGGCGGCTACAAGCCGACAGAGATTTACCTTAACTCGCCGGTTGATTATTTGAGGAACAACAACGATGCCTTCTACTTGGACAGGTTCGGGAAAAGCCGCCTGATATTCTGCTGCGGACACGGTGCCTACGAAGACGAGATGCGCGATGAAACCCACGCCCTGCAACGGGTGCTGACCGACAAAGGCATTCCTGCATGGTTTGACTATTGGGGTGCGGAATCAAAGCACGATTGGGACTGGTGGCAAAAGCAGATTGTGTATTTTATCGGGCAAATACTGTAGCGGCAAACGTAATATAGTTACTTTTGCCTGCAACAATTAAAAGATACCCACTCCGCACATGGATTTCATACTCGACAAAGGCAGTTGCCGCATGGGGCAAAAAGGCTGCTGCAAAAGGCAAAACAACAAACTTAATACATACGATTGGCTGTGTGACGTTCCCGATGCCGAGAACGCCACCGACTTTGTGGAAGTGCAGTTCAAGAATACCCGCAAGGGATACTTTGAAAACCGCGACAAACTTCCTTTGGAGAAAGGGGACATCGTGGCGGTGGAAGCCGTCCCCGGACACGACATCGGCACGGTCTCACTGACCGGCAAGCTCGTTCTCCTGCAAATGCGCAAGAGCAACTACCGCTACGAAGGTTTGGAGCCGCGAAAGATCTACCGCAAGGCAAAGCCGCTTGATCTTGACAAATACGAAGTAGCCAAAGCAAAGGAAGAAGACACCATGATTCGCTCACGACAGATTGCCGCCGATTTGGGCTTGAACATGAAGATAGGCGATGTGGAATATCAGGGCGACGGCAACAAAGCCATCTTCTACTATATCGCCGATGAGCGTGTTGATTTCCGCCAACTGATCAGGGTGCTTGCCGAAACATTCAACGTGCGCATTGAGATGAAGCAAATCGGTGCCCGTCAGGAAGCCGGACGCATCGGGGGTATCGGTCCCTGCGGACGGGAATTGTGCTGCTCCGGCTGGATGAACAACTTCGTATCCGTAGCCACAGGTGCAGCACGCTATCAGGACATTTCCATGAGTCCGCAGAAGCTCGCCGGACAATGCGCCAAGCTCAAATGCTGCCTCAACTTCGAGGTGAACGCCTACATGGAAGCGCAAAAGAACCTCCCCTCGCGTGAAATAGTCCTCGAAACAAGAGACAGCACCTACTACCACTTCAAAACCGATGTCTTCAAGCGGGAAATAACCTACTCAACCGGCAAGTCTTTCGCCGCCAACCTCGTTATCATCCCCGCCGACCGTGCCTTTGAGATAATTAATATGAACAAGAACGGCACAAAGCCCGCCGCTCTGGAAGCCGACACCAAACCCCAACCGCCCAAACGCGATGCGCTGGACATTCTCGGACAGGACAGCCTGACACGCTTCGATGCTGCCCGAAAGAAGAAAAAGAAAAGACCGGCACCACCAACGGCAAACATCGTCGCCACCGACAACACCGCTCCCCGCCCCCTCCCTGCCCCTCGTAACGGCAACCGTGACAGTAACGGTTACAACAGTGGCGACAGCAGTCCCCGCCCCCCATGTCCTATCCGCCCTCCCCGTCACACTCCTCAAAGACCGGCAAGACCGAATGATTCCGCAAGTCCGAATGATCCGAAATAGCCTTGTCGTTTGCCTGTTCCTCGTGTTGTCGGCATCATGCGGCGAAAAAGCCGTGTTCCATCAATACCAATCCATTGACGGAAGCCGCTGGGCGAAAGACAAGGAATATCTCTTCACTTTCGACATCAAGGATGCCTCCGTAGCATACGACCTTGCCTTTGAGGTCAGAAACAGCAACTTTTATCGCTATCAGAACGTATGGATATTTGCCCGTGAAGAGCAACCTTCCGGTACTGTCCGCCGTGACACGACAGAGTATATCCTCGCCGACGATTACGGCAATTGGACAGGAACGGGATTCTCCCTCTTCCTCTCTTCTTTCCCGCTGGCAACTGCCCGCCGTTTCCCGCAAGCTGGCACTTATACCGTAGGCATCCGCCACGGTATGCGCACAGATGCGCTTGAAGGCATTCCTGAAATCGGGCTGAAAGTAACAGTTAACGATTGACAGCCCTATCCTAATCGTTTAACGAAGATTTCCTTAGATATTCCTTAGTGGTTTGTGCTCAAACTATTAGAGTCGTTAGTTAGCAGTTCGACTCCTCTTTCTTGCAGGTAAGTTTGGCTAGCAAATAAAGTTTCATCATCAAATTTTCTCTGCTAATATAATTCTTATATACATGCATGTTTTTCTACACGTTTCGTAATGCTGTAAAGCAATTTTTTCTGTTTCAGTGGTGATATAACTTGATTTATAGAGCGTTTGTACAAATATTGGCATTGCTAATGAAGGATATTTAGCGTTCCATTTCGATAATGCATTAATAATAACACTGATATTTCCAGCATTACTTTCTTGGAATAGCATTCGGACTTTCTTCTTGTTCCTGTCAAAAAGTGCCTGAACAAATTGTTGTATCTTTCCGCTGTAAAAAGGTTTCCGCTTTGGTTTGCAGATGCTTTTCTTTGGGTATAATGCTCCCGCAAGGTTTCCGGTAATTG
>LBCX01000427.1 GCA_001657575.1 Bacteroidales bacterium Barb4 | reverse complement strand
GGTATCTACCGTAATTATTCTGCCGTCTTTTTGGGCTGTTTCCACGATGATTTTCTTTACATCTTTCGCAGACAAACCGATGTTGTAGCTCCACATCATTCCAGCCAATGCCGCAACGTGCGGCGCTGCCATTGATGTGCCACTTTCTTTTTTATAATCATTTCCCGGAATTGTGCTGTATATATCAACTCCCGGTGCCATGACATCTATGCGATCGCCATAGTTAGAAAATATAGCAATTATACCTTCCTTGTCTGATGCACCTACTACTATTATTCTCTCTTTCAAATCTGGGTCAGTTATGCTGTTGAAAACTCCGGCACTGTCTGCTTGGAATTTTTCGTTTCCCGCCGCTTGCACTATCAGAAAATCATAGCCTTTATTGAGAAGTTTTGACATTTCTATTTCCAATTCCCGTTCATAATAAACAGCTGCTTTACTCTTTGCCATGCTAAAGTTCACAACTTTAGCTCCATTAATCACGCTCCATACTAACCCTTTAACGATTTCGTCAAAAGGTATACTTGCGCCAGCTTCATCACCAACACTTTTAGTGTATCCATCATAAGCATATAAATATTCGCGCGGAAAAGAGTAGACTCCGTTTAGTCCTTCTTCATTGTTAAAAATCGCACCGATTGTTCCCATTACATGTGTGCCATGCTTATCATTGCCAAGATTTTGGTTTTTCACATTCTCTTCTTTGAGATTAAGATCTTTATGATCGACTTGAAAACCATTATCAACCACACCAACGCTGACAGGAAAACGGCGACCATCAGAAGCAACACTCCAAGCTTCTGGAGCTTTAATTGAATCGAGTCCCCATTGTTTAGGGGGAAAAGTCCCCATCGACCACTTCCACCAAGGATCGTTTGTAGGAGGAAAAGTATCAAAAGGATTTATATATGTTTCGGCTATTTGAGCATCATAATAGCTTGTGTCAAACCACGTATACTTAACTGAATCTGAATAATTAGTCTTTAAGTATTCTCCAAGCTCGACAAGTTTGGCGTGAGTTCTTGGTTCTACTACTACATAGTATACATCAGAAAAAGAAACACCTAATATCACTCCTTCTATATCTTTTGCAATCTTCTCTGCCTGTTCATATGTCATAGATTCATCAAACGAAGCAGATATTTTTATCAAATTATCTGTATAATTATATCCCTCAAACACATTCGATGGCTTCCAATGATCTCCATCTTCATCGCGATCATAACTAAACCAGCTATTAAAATCAAAATCCGTTTCACCCTCAACTTCGTACTCCGCCACCTCGCCATCAGCATTCTCGACAAAAAACTTAACCTTATTTTTCCCGGGACGCAAGAAAACTTTCCCTTCGCCAAGCGTTCCTTTCGCCGTCAAATGCTCATCCCCTCTAACGTAAATGTACTCTTCCGGACCACCGTTCAGTGAATAATACACAAAATTTATTGGTGAATCCGCCAATGTTTCCGTTGAATATTCTATGTCAATCACACTATCTTTGGTGTTATCCGGAAATTCTGTGAAAACTTTTATTGAAAGTTCTTCTTCAGATTCATCGCTTGATCCGTTGCTTTCTCCGTTCCCATCACCTGTTTCACCGTCGGATTCTCCGTTCCCATCACCTGTTTCGCCATCGGATTTTCCGTTCCCATCACCTGTTTCACCGTCGGATTCTCCATTTCCTCCACCTG
>LBCX01000426.1 GCA_001657575.1 Bacteroidales bacterium Barb4 | reverse complement strand
GTATTTGTATCGTCCTTACAGGACTTCATTGGGGGGCGTATCCCTATAACCCCACATTCCGCTTTGCTGCATGTGGGGTTGAAATATCCCATTCCTTCGGAATTCGCATAATATGATTTCCGATCTCCAAACTTCCATTCCCCAATTCCTAACTTCTAACTCCCATCTTCTACCTCCTGCCCTCCACGACAGCGGCAAAAGTAATAATAAACCCATTACGTCATATCCTGTCCAAAACCTTTTCAATCAAGCCGTTCATAAGGCTTTTATAATCCGTGTTCATGGATTTGTCCGTGCGCCCTGCGATGATGCAGCAGACAGTCAGCGCACGGTGTCCCGTCAGGGCGGACAGTCCGGCAAGGGCGGCACTTTCCATTTCAAAGTTGGTGATGCGGCGGGAGTCGTAGCGGAAGGCTGTTATCTTGCTGTTCAGGGAAGGGTCAGCAACGGGGAGCCGAAGTTGGCGACCCTGTGCGCCGTAGAAGCCGTTGGCGGCAATGGTTACCCCGTGCAGGATGTCGGTTCGGGCTATTTGGGCAAGCATGGAAGGGTCGGCGGGGATGACGTAGGGGGTCAGTCCCTTTATCTGCCAGTCGAGTTGGCGGAGCAGTTCCGCTTCAAAGGCGGCATCGCGCACCCTTTCGGTGTCTTTATAGAAATAGAGAACGCCATCGAAGCCGATGGCATGTCCGGCGGCTACATACGTGCCGACGGATACTTCCGGCTGCAAACCTCCGGATGTGCCTATCCGCACAATACTCAGTTGCCGGAAGTCCGACTTGACGGTGCGCGTCCCGAAGTCAATGTTCGCCAGCGCGTCCAGCTCGTTCATAACGATGTCAATATTATCGCCGCCGATACCGTGTGAGAGGGCGGTAAGCCTTTTCCCGCGATATGTACCTGTGACGGTATGAAACTCGCGGCTTGACACCTCGCATTCCTGCGTGTCGAAATAAGCGGCTATGGCGTTCACCCGTTCCGGGTCGCCGACCATAACCACGCGGTCGGCAAGTTGCTCAGGTTTCAGATGCAGATGAAAAACACTTCCGTCTGCATTGACAGGCATTTCGGAGGGAGGAATTGTGCGCATAGGGAAATACTTAAAAGGCACGTTCAACAAAGTCCTTTATAAAAGCGGTTGTCCCATCGATGCCAAGCACGGACACGTCGATGGTCAGCCGATAGGAGGCGGCAACTCCCCAAGTCTTGTTTGTATAGTAGTTGTAATAGGCGGCGCGCGTCTTGTCGTTTTTGCGCATCTGTTCTGCAGCTTCTTCATCGTTTATCTGCCGATAGCTTTTGATGCGGTTGGTGCGGTTTTCCTTGCTGTCGTGGATGAAGAAGCTGAGGCAGACAGGGTTGTCGCGCAGGATGTAGTCGGCACAGCGTCCGACGATGACACAGGATTCCTGCTCGGCGAGGTGGCGGATGGCATCGCTTTGAAACTTGAACAGTCCGTCGTTGGAAAGGATGCCGGGGTAAGGCATATACATGCCCATGCAGGAATAGCCCGCCGTCAGGGCGCGAGACAATCCGCTGTCGGTGCGCTCGTCGGCACGTTCAAAGGTTTCCTGACACAAGCCGCTTTCACGGGCGGCTACCGCCAGCAGTTCCTTGTCGTAGTAGCCTATGCCCAAGGCTTTGGCGAGCTGCTTTCCCACGAGTCCGCCGCCACTGCCGAACTGCCGC
>LBCX01000115.1 GCA_001657575.1 Bacteroidales bacterium Barb4 | reverse complement strand
AGCGGAATGTGGGGTTAATAAAGGGAACACCGTCAGGAAAGTCCTGAAAGGACGACCGAATGTATATGCCTTGTAAACCATTGTTTGCCGTTTGTATCGTTCTTTCAGAACTTTATTGATATGCCCTTGCCTTAAGCTCCGCTCCATGTGGGGCTGAAATCTCTTGCCCCTTCGGGGCATCTGCGTAACATACCCCTAACAGGGTTTCAAACCCTGTTAGGGGTTCTCCTATTTACTCTGCCCCTTGACGTAGTTCTTGCGGAACTGCGTTAGCCCCTTGATTGGTTGCCTTTGACAGGTTTGGGTTTTTAACAGGTGTTTATCAATTAAATATGTAAGGTTATGGGCAAAAGGTTATTGTTGCTATGGACATTCCTGTCTGTGGGATTCCAATTGTTGGTTGCGCAGTCCCTGAATGTGTCGGGGGTTGTCATCTCGAAGGAGGACGACTTGCCGGTGGCGGGTGCTGCCGTATTGGTGAAGGGGAGTAGCAAGGGGACGATTACGGATATTGACGGCAATTTCAGTATCGCCAATGTGCCTCAGAATGCTACGCTGGTCGTGTCGTTCATCGGTCAGAAGACAACGGAGGTCGCCGCCGCCGCCAACCTGCGGATTCTGCTGGATTCGGATACGCAGTTGCTGAATGAAGTGGTTATCACCGCGCTGGGTATTCAGCGGCAGGCAAAGGAAGTGGGCTATGCCACAGCCAAGATAACGGCTGACGAGCTTAACGTCTCCAAAGGGACAAATGCGACGTCGGCGTTGATTGGCAAGGTGTCCGGCTTGCAGGTTACGACACAGAGTGCCAATCTGGACGGCGATGTCCGTGTAAACCTGCGGGGCAGCCGATCCTTTAAGGGGGACAACTCGGCATTGCTGGTGCTGGACGGTGTGCAAACGCCGCTGAGCTATCTGCAATCGCTGAACCCGAATGATATTGAAAATGTTTCCGTACTGAAAGGGGCAGGTGCTGCGGCTTTGTACGGGTCGGATGCCGCCAACGGCGTATTGTATGTATCAACCAAGCAGGGAAATCGCGGCAAGCCTAATTTGACCTACTCCCTGACGACTACTTTCGACAAGGTGGCTTATCTGCCTAAGTTGCAGAGCCGTTTCGGTCCCGGACAGACGAGCGGCGTTACCGGTCTGCCTGATTATATAGCCGATGAAAACCAACAGTACGGTACCGAGTTTGACGGCAGTCTGATTAACGTCGGCAGCCCGTTGTTCGACCCCGAAAACCCGAGCGGGACGTATCTGCAACTGCCTTACAGCTTCGTGAAGAACGGGCGCGAAGGCTTCTACCAGACGGGCGTAGGCATTCAGAACGACGTTTCCTATTCTTCCAGCGATGAGCGCGGCAGCATGTACCTTTCCTATCAGCATTTGGACAAAACAGGCACCATTGAAAAGGACAAGCAGATACGCCAGACGTTGCGCTTCAACGCCAGCCGGAACTATAAGAAGCTGACCGTTGCCGCCAAAACGTCTTATTCCAATACCGCCAATGACTTGAACAACATATCCTCCGGCGGTATCTACAACCTGATGAACACGGCGGGGCATATCAACATAAGGGATTACCGCAATTGGAGCGACCCGAATGTGCGCGGTGCTTCCCCCGACGAATGGCTGAACGACTATTACACCAACCCTTGGTTTCAGCTGGACAACTATCGTAAGGCGAACCGTCAGGACAGGCTTACCTTGTCCGCCGATGTGGACTATCAAGCCTTCCCGTGGCTGAAACTCCAAGCCCGCGGCGGTATCAGTCTGGGCTTTACCAATTCAACCACCACACAGGGAGCCTATCATTTCACGGACTGGGCAAAGAAGAACGTGTACGGTGCCCGCAACGATATTTATTCATTGGTTTCCACAAACTCTTCCCTCTCCAGCCGTACCAACCTCGACTTCATCGCTTCGGCAGACCATGCCTTTGGCGACTTCAAGCTCAAGGGGCTGCTCGGCTATTCCATACAGGACGTGTATGCGGAAGACAAGGAGGTGAAGGCGGACAGGCTGGAGATAGACAACTTCTTCAACGTGAAGAACAAGATAGGCGAACTCGGCGGCTCGAACAGCTGGAGCCGTTCCCGCAAGCTGGGCTTCTTCGGCAGCATTGATTTGGGGTACAGGGATTGGGCTTTCCTGCAAGTGACGGGGCGCAACGACTGGACTTCTCTGCTCGACCCTTCGCGCTGGTCGTTCTTCTATCCCAGTGCCAACGTCTCTGTGGTGCTTTCGGAAGTCATCCCTTCGCTCAAGGAAAGCGATACGGTTTCCCATTTGAAGCTGCGGAGTTCGGCTGCCAAAGTAGGTACGGTGAATATCGCCAACTACAATCTGGACGACCTTGTCAATACGGCGAGCTACTTCCCCTTCGGCACTTTGGCGGCTTATTCATTAAGCACCAATATACGCAACCGGAATATCGAGCCTGAGTTTACCACCGAATATGAAGTAGGAGCCGAACTGGGTTTGCTTCGCGACCGCATCACGCTGGAAGCGGCTGTTTACAGTCAGACCACCACCGGGCAGACGGTGAATATCAGTCTCCCCGTCTCCACCGGTTACACGAGCAGTTATACGAATGCCGGCACCATGCGGGGACGCGGTTTGGAGTTTGACCTTCACCTCAATCCATTGGTGAAAACAGGCGATTTCCGCTTTAACCTTGGTGTCAATCTGACGTTCATTGATACCAAAGTAGTGGAGCTGACGGGCGGTGTGAACGAACTGGTGATTGACAGCGATTATGCCGACTATGCCATTGTAGGCATGAGCTATCCGATGATTAAGGCGACCGACTGGAAGCGCAATCCTGACGGGAAAGTCATTGTGGATGCCGTGACGGGGTTGCCCTCTGCCGGCGATATAGTGCCTATCGGAAAGGCTGACCCTGCCATCCGTTTGGGGATTACGCCTACTTTCCGCTACAAGGACTTTTCCCTGTCGGGGGTATTTGACTATCGCGGCGGGCATTATACCCGCTCGGGCTTGGAGTATGATATGTTGTTTACCGGCTCTTCCTACCTCTCCACCATCTCCGGTCGTCAGCGTTTTGTATTCCCCAATTCTGTCATCGCACAAACGGATGCGGCGGGAAACACCACCTACCGCGACAATACGGACATTACGGTGAACACCGGCGGCGTACAATTCTGGAACGGTATCTACAAAACGGGGCGTGCCAATCAGGTATTCAGTGCCGCTTCATGGAGACTGCGGGAACTCTCGCTGGCGTATGATGTGCCGCAACGGATAGTGAATAAAACGAAAGTATTGCAACGAGTGTCTGCCCGTCTGGTTGCCCAAAACCTCTTCATGTGGGTGCCGAAGACCAACTATTGGGGCGACCCCGATTACTCCGGCGGCGGCAACAACATCGCCGGTATGGCGGGCACATCGCCTGCCGGTGCGCGGACTTTCGGGTTTAATGTTTTAGTATCATTCTAACAATCAGAAAACAATTAGGATATGAAAAGAATACTGTCTTATATGATTGTATTGTCGGGATTGTTGTTCGCTTCCTGCTCCGACTGGCTGGACATCAACAAAGACCCCAACAATGCGTTGAAGTCGGATGTTTCCAAAGACCTGCTTCTCTCTTACGTGGAGAATACGATGAACCGCGCCCAAACTTCCAGTTCGGACATCCATTTCATGGCGCAGCATCTGAGCAAATCGGGCGACTATTCGGGTGCATACCCTTTCCTCACCGGATTGATTCAGGCACAGCAATCGGACACCTATTGGGATACGCCCTACCAGCTGATTGCCAACCTGCGTACCATCCGTGCCAAAGCCATTGAGGACAACGACCCCGGCTACGAAGCCATCGCCATTGCCCTTACCGTGCAGAACTTCCAGAAGCTGGTGGACATTTTCAACAACGTCCCCTATACCGAAGCTGCCTTGGGTGTGGAAAGCACCTCGCCTACCTACGACAAGGGCGACTACATCTACGACCGCCTGATAGAAGAATGCGAAACGGCTGCCGCCAAGATTGACGAAGCCCTTGCCCTGCCCGGCTACAGCACCACCAAGCTGGCTGCCTCCGACATCACCTGCCACGGCAACCTCCAACAGTGGAAGCGTTACATCTACACTATCGAGCTGGGTCTTCTCATGCGTATATCAAACATCCGCGACGTATCCGCCCAGGTAACCGCCATCAAGGACAAGGTCTTGAACATAGAGGAAAACATCAACGCCAACCCCGGCTATTACAAGGAAACGGACAAGATGAACCCCACTTATCAATCCTTCGGCTTTACGAGCGTGAACGCCGTTGCCAGCGGACACCAGCAGGTGCGCCCGACAGCTTTCCTCGTGGACTTCCTCAAATACAACAACGACCCGCGCCTGCGTGTATATATTGAGCCGCGCAAGCAGTTGGGCGAAGACCTCAAGAACAACAGCAACTATACCAAGTACGGCTTGGAAAACGACTACTACATCGGTGTTCCCTACGGGCAAATGTCGCCTCCCGACTGTAACCATTCGGCAGGTATCGGCATGGGCATACTCGGCGGCTCGTCTTCCTTTACCACCGGCCCGCAGAACCCGCTGACGGTGAAGTCAGGAGCTGAAGCCGGCTTCTTCCTTGCCGAAGCGGCATTAAGGGGACTGATACCCGGAGGCGATGACGAGGCAAAACGGTATTACGAAGCCGCCGTTGTTTCCGCCATCAGCCGCTACGAAAAGGCAATACAGGACGACGGCTATGCTGCCACCCTGAAAACCCTCAACTTCCCCGAAGAAGCCTTTGCCCCCGCCATTACCGTGAGCGGCGAACAGGCTGCCAAGGATTATCTGGCGCAAGGCAACTCTGCCGTTAATTGGGATTTGATGACCACAACGGAACAAAAGCTGGAAGCCATCCATACCCAGAAATGGATTACCCTCTACTTTGTCAGCCCTTACGAAGCATGGAGCGAACAACGCCGCAGCGACTATCCCCGTCTGACCCGCTCCGCCTCCATAGCCAACGGCAACAAGCTCATCGCCCGCTTCCACTATCCCGACAAGGAGCGCATCCTCAACGGCGACCGTGTCAAAGCCGAAGGCGAGATAGACATCTACGAATCCCTTGTGTTCTGGGACAAGAAGAACGATTATGCACCGGAGACACCCGTTTACGAATAAATAAGAGCAACATAATGAAAACAAAAAGAATATCCTTCTATGCAGGCGCAACCCTCTGCTTCCTGCTTTCATTCACGTCCTGCCTGAACGACGACCCGCTGGTGGATTGGGATGCCATGATTCCGGTCATCGAACTTCCGTACAACAGTCACAATGTGAGCAAAACAAAAGTGACACCGGATGAAAACGTTACCTTTGACCTCTTGATAAACTACACAATCCCCGACAAGAAGGACAGCAAAACGGAAATACCCGTCGGTCTGTCGGTCAATGAAGCGGGCGTGGAAACCTACAACAATGCGAACCCCAACGCCGGATACGAACTCCTGCCGTCCTCCGCCTATACACTGCCTGCTGTGGTAGTCATTGCGCCGGGCACACAGCTTGTTGAGTTTCCCCTTGAGGTAAACACTTCCCAGCTCGAACCCAAGAAGAAGTACCTGTTGCCGGTCGTTATCAGCTCCGTCCCCTCCGGCTATACCGTCAGCGGGAACTTTGGGCACGTATATCTAAGGGTTGATATGAATTAAAGGATGATGCTTGCCGGATACATCGCGGTATCCTTACTAAACACGTTGACGTGTCCTTACTAAACACATCGATGTGTCCCTACTGGACACATCGACGTATCAAAGAATGTTAAAGGCTAAAAGCCGCCGTAAAATAAAAACAAGAATGAATACAAGATTTATCTTGACAGGCTTTGCCGCCTGCCTCTCTCTTTCACCAAGCGCACAGACCCGCCTGTCGGACGAAGTCGCATACAGGATTAAAAATGAAGCCTTTGCCAACTCAAAGATTGAGGAAACTTCGCAATGGTTTACCGACTTCCTCGGCCCGCGCCTCGCCGCCTCCAAGAACGGACAGCGTGCGGAAGCCCTTGTGAAGGAAAAGCTGGCGGAAACAGGGCTTGACAATGCCCGTCAGGAATTTGCCGTAGGCTTCGCCAAAGGCGGCTGGAACAACGAGAAAACGTACATCGCCCTGACGGCACCTTACTACACAGCCTTCGCCGCCACTCCCAAGGCATGGTCGGGGAGCACCGCCGGACAAGTAAAGGGCGCAGCCGTACTGCTTGAAGCGGAAAAAGCGGAGGACTTGGAGAAATACAAAGGCAACTTGGAGGGTAAAATCGTCGTTCTGCCTGCCGCAACGACCTACACCATCAATTTTGAACCTCTCGCCTCCCGCCTCACCGATGAGCGCCTCGCCGAATTGGCAACAGACCCCCGTCCGCAGTCACGCACAGGTGCCGCCCGTCCCGGCGGTAACCGCGCTCTGCCCGGAGCCTTCCAACTGAGGGATACGCTTGCCAAACTCTTTCAGGAGGAAAAGCCCCTCGCCGTCTTGGCAGGCAGCGGTGCGTTTAACGTCCCTTCTTCGCAAGGCGTGCAATACACCGCCGGCAGCCCTGAACCTGTCCCCGAAATCAACATCCCCATCGAAGACCAAGGACGCTTGGTGCGCCTCTTGAAAAAGGACATCCCCGTGGAGCTGGAACTTGACATCCGAAACACCTTCTTCCCTGCCGACACCCTTATTCACAATATCATCGCTGAAATCCCCGGCACCGACCCGAAGCTGAAGAATGAAATCGTCCTTATCGGTGCTCACCTTGACTCATGGCACGGCGGCACGGGCGGCGCGGACAATGCCTCCGGCTGTATCGTCATGCTCGAAGCCATGCGCATCATCAAATCGCTCGACATCTCTCCCCGCCGCACCATCCGCATCGCTCTCTGGGGCGGCGAAGAGCATGGTCTCTACGGCTCGCGCGGCTACGCACAGAACCTGCTCTACGACCGCACGGAAAAGAAGAAACAGCCTGGCTACGACAAGTTTGTCCTCTACCTCAACATGGACAATGGCTCCGGACGCTTCCGCGGCATCTATCTCGAAGAGAACGACATGGCTGTCCCCTTCTTCCAGACATGGAAAGTGCCGTTTGAGTCGTTGGGCTTCAGTACGCTCTCCCTGCGCCGCACAGGCTCCACCGACCATGTATCTTTCAGCGGACTGGGTCTCCCCGCCTTCCAATTCATTCAAGATCCCTTGGAATACGGGCGCACCTACCACACGCTGATGGACACCTACGAACGCCTCACGCTGGACGACCTCCGCGTGAATGCTGCCCTTGTCGCTTGGTTTGCCCTTAACGCTGCCACAGATGATGCCCGCATTCCCGTGAAGCCGGGTGCGCTGGAAAATCTGCCGCCGGCAAGATAGGGACGGCAACAGCCCTACCCTATATAGGCAAGATACTCCGGTAGATTTAAGAAAAACCCTTTCCAACGTAAGACTGCTAACAGCTACATCGTAAGAGCAACAGTAGAAATGTCTGCCTTAACTACAAAAAGAATAGTAGCGGAAGGAGAAGTACTTGATGCGGCTGCAATAGTGAAATTCTTGGCGGATGCATCATAAGCGGGGAGGTACTCAGGGGCAAACGGATTGTACAGAAAAACGCTTACTTTTGCCAGACTTTATGCTACCCGATTACCGCAACATGCAGCACCTCTCTAACCATTTACCGGAATGACAGACAAAATGATTTACCAAATAGCCCTGACTATGATAGACGGAGTGGGAGATGTTCTTGCCCGTCACCTGTTGGAGGCTTTTGGAGAGGCGGAGGCTGTGTTTGCAGAGAAACAGCGGCTGTTGGAGAAAGTGCCGGGCATCGGCAGTGCGCTGGTTGCCAAGATCAGAGATCCCGAAGTGCTCAAGCGGGCGGAGAAAGAGGCGGAGTTTGTTTCCAAAAACAAGATTGGCGTTTATTTTCTCGCGGACGAGGGCTATCCCACCCGTTTGCGGGAATGTCCGGATGCGCCTGTTCTCCTTTATTATAAGGGGAAGGCGGATTTGAATGTCGCACGGATTATCAGTATTGTCGGAACGCGGAATATCACCGACTACGGGAAGGAACTGACCGAAAGGCTTGTGAAGGAGTTGTCGGAAGCCTTTCCGGATGTGCTGATTGTAAGCGGGCTGGCTTACGGAACGGATGTGCTGGCGCATCGCTCGGCTTTGAAAAACAACTTGCCTACCGCAGCCGTGCTGGCGCACGGGTTAGACCGCATCTATCCGTCGGCGCACCGGAATACGGCGGTGGAAATGTTGGAGCAGGGCGGTCTGCTGACTGATTTCCCGAGCGGGACAAATCCGGACAGATCTAACTTTGTAATGCGCAACCGGATTGTGGCAGGACTGTCGGATGCCACGGTTGTGGTGGAATCCGCCGAGAAAGGAGGTTCGCTGATTACGGCGAATATGGCATTTTCCTACGGGCGGGATGTGTTTTCTTTTCCGGGGCGGGTGACGGATACGCATTCGTGCGGGTGCAATGCGCTGATACGCGGGAATAAGGCGGCACTGATTACTTCTGCCGCCGATCTTGTTTCGGCTTTATGCTGGGATGTCGGCGGCTCTCCAAAGAAAGCGGCGGCGGAAACCTGTCTGCCTTTCCTTGATAATGCCGAAGACATCGATCCCATCGTATCCCTTCTCCGGAAGCACGGGGAAATTCACGTCAATCAGTTGGCTATAGCTGCCGACATGCCTGTACATCAACTGT
>LBCX01000425.1 GCA_001657575.1 Bacteroidales bacterium Barb4 | reverse complement strand
TCCTTTCAGGATACACCAGACGGCAATGTTACGCTAATGCCCTGAAAGGGCAAAAGATTTCAGCCCCACATGCAGCGCAGCGGAATGTGGGGTTAAAGGGCGATAACGACAAGGGAGTTCTGAAAGAACGACCGGATATTATATGTTCGTAAATCATCATTTGTATTTGTATCGTCCTTGCAGGACTTCATCGGGTCGGCATTTCCGTTAACCCCACATTCCGCTGCGCTCCATGTGGGACTGAAATCGGGCGTCCTTGCAGGGCTCCATCGGGCTATCCTTTCATTAACCACACATTCCGCAAACCCCACATTCCGCTGCGCTCCATGTGGGGCTGAAATCTCTTGCCCTTTCAGGGCTTTCTGTGTAGCATCAGCGACTAAAACAGAAAAAAATAAAACACTGTTACAGCCCCTTCTTGCGAAGGATAAAGTCTTTCCCCAAATACTTTTCGCGGACTATCTCATTCTGCGCCAGCTGCTCGGCAGTCCCTTGAAAAAGCACCTTCCCTTCAAAAAGCAGATAAGCGCGGTCGCATATACTAAGCGTTTCATAGACGTTATGGTCAGTAATAAGAATGCCAATGTTCTTCTGCTTCAGCTTGGCAACGATGGACTGTATATCCTGCACCGCGATAGGATCGACCCCCGCAAAAGGCTCGTCCAGCATGATGAATTTGGGGTCAATAGCCAGACAGCGGGCTATCTCCACACGGCGGCGTTCCCCGCCCGACAGCTGGTCGCCGAGATTCTTCCGCACCTTATGCAAGCCGAACTCCGCAATAAGACTTTCCAGCTTCTCCTGCCTGTAATCAAGCGGCTTTTCAGTCATTTCCAACACCGAGCGGATATTATCATCCACCGTCATCTTGCGGAACACGGAGGCTTCCTGCGCCAGATAGCCAATCCCGTGCCGCGCCCGCCTGTAAACCGGAAACTTGGTAATCTCAATGTCATCAAGGAATATCTTCCCCTCGTTGGGCGTCACCAGTCCGACCGCCATATAAAACGTTGTTGTTTTCCCCGCCCCGTTCGGCCCGAGCAGACCGACAATCTCCCCCTGTTTCACATTGACAGATACATGGTTCACTACCGTGCGACTGCGGTATTTCTTCACCAAGTTTTCCGTGCGGAGCATCATCTGCTCCCGTTCTTCCTCTGCCATAGCTGTCTGATGATTTCCCGCAAAGAAAAGTATTTTGTTCCGTATCCAAAGCCTTTCCCCGCATAAACCGCTTTGAAATAACAATAAACATGGAAAATATAATTTATGAAAAAAGTACGTGTGTGAATTGTCATTTCACGGAGCGGTTTATCTTTGCCGATGTAAAAAGAATGCTTGCAAAATGATAAACAAACACAAATCAGTTAATATGGGAAGTTTTACAGGAAAAACAAAGATGGTTTTATTCGTTTTTACAAGTGTTTTTTTATGCGCCTGTAATACTTATATTAATCCCATGATTAAATATGTAAACTATGAAAAAGGAGAGAAAGAAAAAATGTCAGATAAATTTTACATGGAATTTCCGATGTCCATTAATGCCTATAACTATTTTTGGTATTGTTAATTTAATATAGTCAATTCATTATTGAGCTTTAAAAACAATAAATTCAAAGACTTTTCAATCATGTGTTCCGCTTTGCTGTAACATTTCCCTTTCCGCTTGAACCTTGCCAAATAATGCCGGATTCTACT
>LBCX01000424.1 GCA_001657575.1 Bacteroidales bacterium Barb4 | reverse complement strand
CAAAAAGAAAAGAAGGGAACTTGAAATAATCCCAGGAACCTTAATAACTTACGGTTGATTTCTTATACAGGTCTTTATTTCAGGGAAAAGCCGCATAATACCGCATAAGGACACAAGTCTTCCTTATTCAGGACTATGGTTTATTATACGGCTTCCTTTCTTTTTGAATTTGGTGTTTTTTATCCTGCAATAGTAACGCTTTTTCGCACGGGGCAAATCTAAGGTTCAGGACTTATTTACCGACTTCATCTTTAGCCCCTTCGGGGCATCTGCATAACTGCTTTTCAACATTGATTATAGAAGCGACCGCCGATAGTAGAAATAATCATATATCCAAACAAGCAGCAAGGGTATGGCAAAGAGCAGCAATCCGGTTGCCGGATAGCGACGGTCTCCGGCGGGTTTGTTCCCCTGCAAAAGGCTGCCGACGGTTTCAGACAGGACTTCTTCGCCGGGTATGTCGGTGTAATGCCATTTGGCGAGGATCGTTCCCTGTTTGAGCAGAAGCAGACCGGGGTTGGAGCGGACAATGGTTTTCAATACCGTCTCATCGGCTTTCAGGAATGGGTAGTCCGCACCGGTATAGTCGTTCCAGTGTGCAATGGTTTCTGAGGAGGAGCCGGTCAGACCGTAGAAGGAGAGACCGTTTGCAACGGCGTAGTCGCTGGCGTTGTTTACCATGTCTGTACAGTCGCCATCGGCATTTTCAAGTCGGGGGGAGACGAGAAGGAAAACGCCGGCGGGGTCGTTCAGTACCCTGTCCGTCACGTCCTCGTCTTCGCTGTCATAGAGATTGAAGGTGGCAATTGGAGGTACATATCCCTGCCGGATTAGTTTGGTTTGCGACTCGATGAATGTCCAGCCGTTGCCGTCCGGTGGGAGATTGTCCAGCGAAAAAGTATCCCGCACACCTTCTTTTTCATAAACAAAGGCGTAGAGATATTCATCCGCCGCCGCTCCTTCGGGGACGGACATCAGTGCCGGAATATTGGCTCCGACCTTGTAGGGGCGGAAATCGACAATCGGAAGATGGCGGTAATTCCTGCCGGCAAAGACAAGGCAGGCGAGGTAGGGAAACAAGGCGACAAACCAATATACCTTATAGGTATAGAGCGAATACATTTTCCGGTTATATATAAATAGGAAGAGGGTTGCCGCCAGCAGGACGATGTTCTTCCCGAAAGTCTGCCAGTTGGTCAGTATCAGAGCATCGCCGAAACAGCCGCAGTCGGCAACAGGGTCGAACAAGGCAAGGTAAAGCGTTAGCAGCGTCATCATCGCCATGAAGGACAAGGCAAGGAAAGTAGCATACCGCCGGTACACGCCGAGCAGGAGGCAAACGCCCAGCGTAAACTCCGCCGCGCAAAGACTGAAAGAAGCCGCGAGCGAAAGCCCTTGTAGCTGTCCCAACCCGAAAGCATTCAGATATTCCGTGATTTTGTAAGACCCGCTTGCGGGATCTATTGCCTTGACAAGACCCGAAAAGACAAAGACCGATCCGACAAGGACAGCGGACAGGCGGCAAAGGAAAACAGTAACTGAGGGGTGCACAGTATTTAATTTTATAACTTACCCGACAAAACTACAATTATTATTGTAAGTATATGATGCAAATTAGTTTATATTAAATCTCTTGCCCTTTCAGGGCATCGGGTAACATTACCGTCAGGTGTATCCTGAAAGGATACCGGATTTCAG
>LBCX01000423.1 GCA_001657575.1 Bacteroidales bacterium Barb4 | reverse complement strand
GATGATGCCGCTTTCCCTTACATCCTTGAACTCGTGGAAGAGCAGGAGGAAGATGACGAGCAGGGACATGAGGGAGGCGAACAGCAGTGTGCGGCTCGCCGCCTGTTCGCTCTCAAACTGTCCGCCAAACTCGATGTGATAGCCTTCGGGCAGTTTGATTTGCTCGCGGATGACGGCTTGCATCTCGTTCACCGCTCCGCGCAGGTCGCGCCCCGACACGTTGGAACTGATGACCAGCTTGCGCTCGGCATTCTCGCGGTTGATGGTGTTCGGCGCCATTGTCGAGCGGATGTCCGCCACGTAGGAGAGGGGGATTTTGCCGCCGGCGGCATCTATCGTCAGGTTGCCGATTTCGGTTGTTCCCGCACGGCTTTCGGCGGAGGCTTTCACCGTCAGGTCGAAGTATTTGCCGTCGTCATAGACCTGCCCGACTGTTTCCCCGCCGAACATGACGCCGATGTATTCATTAAACTCGGGAAGGGTGATGCCGTATCGGGCAAGCAGTTCGCGGCGCGGGGAGACAATCAGCTGCGGGCGTTCCACCTGCTGCTCCACGTTGAGGTCGGCAAGCCCCTCAATGTCCCTGACGGCATTGCGGATTTGGTTGCCGATGGCAAACATGCGGTTCAAGTCCGTGCCGAAGAGCTTGATGGCGATGTTGGCTTCCGTGCCGGACAGCATGGCATTGATGCGGTGAGAGATGGGCTGCCCGATTTCAATGTTTGCTCCGCTGAGGGCAGAGAGCTTGCGGCGCACATCGTCCATGACTTCCTCGCGACCGCGTTCCGCCAGCAGGAAGGGGGCTTCCATCTCCGATTCATTCACGCCCAGCACGTGCTCGTCCAGCTCCGCCCGTCCGGTCTTGCGGGCAACGGTCTGTATTTCGGGCACCTGCATGATTAGCCGTTCCGCCTGACGACCTATCCTGTCCGACTCTTCCAGCGATATGCCGGGCAGGGTGCTTACGTTTATTGTAAACGACCCTTCGTTGAAGGGAGGCAGGAAACTGCGCCCCAATGTGGCAAAGACGATGAGGGAAAAGAGGAACAGCACGCCCGTAGCGGACAGGACGGCATACCTGTGCTCCACCGCCTTATGCAGCAAAACGCCGTACACGCCCTTGAGCTTTCGCGCCACAACGGACTCCTGAAAGTCCTTGCCCTCCGCACCCTTCCTGCCCAGCAGGCAGCTGCACAGCACCGGCGTCAGCGTCAGTGCCACAACGGTAGAGGCAAACAACGCCACGATAAAGGCAATCCCCAGCGGCGCAAGCATCCTCCCTTCCATACCCGAAAGGAAAAACAGCGGCACGAAGCTGACCACAATAATCAGCGTCGAGTTCAGTATCGGCATCCGCACCTCGCGCGAAGCCTGATAGACCACTTCCAGGGCCGGACGCTGTTCCTGCACGGGCAGTGCCTTGTTCTCCCGCATCCGCTTGAACACATTCTCCACGTCCACAATGGCATCGTCCACCAGCGAGCCGATGGAGATAGCCATACCGCCCAGGCTCATCGTGTTAATGGTCAGCCCCATGTAATACAGCACCAGGACGGAGACAAGCAGCGACAGCGGCAGGGCGGTAAGCGAAATAACCGTCGTCCGCACATTCATCAGGAAGACGAACAGCACGATGACAACGAAGATGCTCCCCTCCAGCAGGCTGTTCTGCACATTGCCGATGGAGCTTTCGATAAAGCTGCT
>LBCX01000114.1 GCA_001657575.1 Bacteroidales bacterium Barb4 | reverse complement strand
ACGGCGGACAATATGCTTCTCACCACCTACCTCTCCTGCAAAGCCCCCGTCTTCATTGCGCCGGCTATGGATTTGGATATGTTTGCCCATCCCGCCGTGCAACAGAACTTGGAGCGTCTCCGGTCCTTCGGCAATACCGTTATAGAGCCGACCGAAGGCGAGCTGGCAAGCCAACTGACCGGCAAAGGGCGCATGGAAGAGCCGGAAAAGATTATCGAATGCTTGGAGGCTTTCTTCGCATCCCGCCCCGAAAAGGACTTGGCAGGGAAAAAAGTGCTGATAACCGCCGGCCCGACGTATGAAAAGATAGACCCCGTCCGTTTTATCGGCAATTATTCTTCCGGCAAGATGGGTTTCGCTTTGGCAGAAGTCTGTGCACGGCGGGGGGCGGAGGTTACGCTGATTGCGGGTCCCGTTTCTGCGGAAGTGCATCATCCGAATATTCGGCGCACGGATGTGGAGTCGGCGGAGGAAATGTATCAGGCAGCAACAGCGGCTTTTCCCGCTATGGATGCTGCCCTATTGTGCGCCGCCGTTGCCGATTATCGACCGCAAAACGCTTCGGAAGAGAAAATCAAACGGGAAAGCAAGGAAACAATGACGCTTCATCTGATTGCCAATAAAGACATCGCCGCCTCGCTGGGCGCAATCAAGCGGGAAGGGCAGGTATTGGCAGGCTTTGCCTTGGAAACACAGGCGGACGGCAGGACGTATGCACAGGACAAACTGCGGCGCAAGAACCTCGACTTTATCGTATTGAACTCCCTGCGGGATGCAGGAGCCGGCTTCCGTTGCGACACCAACAAAGTGACCATTCTCGACAAAAACGGAGAAGCAACCGCCTGCTCCCTCAAAAGCAAACAGGAAGTGGCGGTTGATATTATCAATAAATTGACAGAGCTGTTACAATGAGCATAAAAAGACTATGGCTGCCGCTGCTGGCAGGCTGCCTTTCGTTGAGTGCAAACGCACAGGAGCTGAACGCTCGTATCACGGTGAACGGCGACAAGGTGCAATCAACCGACAAGCAGGTGTTTGCCACCCTTCAAAACGCACTGACCGAGTTTGTGAACAGCCGGAAGTGGACAGATGCCACCTTCAACACAAACGAGCGCATCGACTGCACCATGAGCATCATCGTGAACGAGCAGGACAACAGCAGTTTCAAAGCAGAGATACAGGTGCAAGCCCGCCGTCCGGTCTATAATTCGAGCTACACTACCCCCATCCTGAACTTCCGCGACCAGCAGCTGAACTTTGAATACACGGAGTTTCAGCCTCTCGAATATGTTGATAACCGATTGGAGAACAACCTGACGGCTACCGTCATTTTCTACATCTACGTCATTCTCGGTCTCGACTTCGACAGCTTCTCCCCGCTGGGGGGCAATATCTTTTTTCAGCAGGCACAACAAATAGTCAGTCTGGCACAATCGCAAATGTCGTGGACAGGCTGGAAAGCCTTCGACAACACCCAAAACCGCCATGCCGTAGCCACCGCTCTGACCGACAACACCTCCGAAGCCTTCCGACAGATGTGGTACACCTACCACCGCAAAGGTCTGGACGAAATGGCGGCAAACGCCGACCGTGGGCGCACCACCCTCCTCACTGCCCTTCCCGTTTTGCAGCAGATAAAAAGCACCCGCCCGACTTCCGTCATCCTGCAGATGTTTTCAGATG
The DNA here is from genome assembly GCA_001657575.1 of Bacteroidales bacterium Barb4. Taxonomy (GTDB): domain Bacteria; phylum Bacteroidota; class Bacteroidia; order Bacteroidales; family Tannerellaceae; genus Barb7. Next base: position 7,058 of record LBCX01000114.1, on the reverse strand, counting down.
CCAAATTAGACGAGCTGGTAGCCGTTTACTCCAAAGCCACCTCGCAGGAAAAGCAGGAGGGACTCAAAACGCTTTCTTCCCTCTATCCTGCGCAATCTGCACGTCTGGAGCCGCTCAAGAAATAAATGGACACTCGCATTACTTGTTCGCTTTACGTTGGGTTGAAATCTCTCGTCCCTTCGGGACTTCAGCGTAACATTAGCTTTCTTCTCTTCCATCAGTTATTCCTGCATAAATGTAGAAAAGGCTTCATTTGTACTACATTTATGTATCTTCCAATCCTTCCATATCATTATTAAACAGCTATATATAAACAGGATATAGCTGTGGCTTCATAATTGTATATCATTAATTCCAAACACAAATAATTAATGATATGAAACGAATCATTTTATCCCTGTTCTTCATCGCAGCGATTGGAACACTCAGTGCACAAACCCTGAAAGTGGCTGCCGCCGCAAACCTCCGTTATGTTTTGGAAGAGATTAAAAAGCAGTACGAAGCGGAAAATACAGGCGCAAAAGTGGAAATCACCTTTGGTTCATCGGGCACGCTTACCCAACAAATCCTGAACGGTGCAGGCTTTGAACTCTTTCTGGCTGCCGACACCGATTTCCCGAAGAAAATTGCCGAAGGCGGTTTTGCCGCCGGAGAAGTGACGACGTACATCTACGGGAAGCTCGCCCTTTGGAGCTTAACCACAGACGTATCCAACGGCTTGGAAACCGTAACGCTCCCGTCGGTCAAGAAAATCGCCATTGCCAATCCCAAAGGTGCGCCTTACGGCGAAAGCGCGGTGGAATTGCTGAAAAATCAAAAGTTGTATGATAAAATAAGCGATAAAATCGTGTGGGGGGAAAACATTGGTCAGGCAGCGCAGTTTGCCTTTTCGGGCAACGCCGAATTGGGATTTATCGCCTTGTCGCTCGCGCTTGCGCCCGATATGCAGGACAAAGGGAAATACTACATATTCCCCGAAGAAATATGCCCACCGCTGGAGCAAGCCGGCGTGTTGATCAAAGGCTCGGAGAAAAACCCTGCGGCAGCCAAGTTTCTGCAATACATCACGAGTAGCCAATGCGACCCTGTATGGATTAAATACGGATATGGACTCGTGAAAAAATAAGGGGGAATGGGCAGTGATTTTATCGACACGCTTATTCTCACCGGCAAATTAGCTTCGGCAACGACTGTCAGCCTCCTGCTGATAGGCTTGCCGACAGCTTATGCGCTGGCTTATTCTCGCTCTCGCATTAAAGTTGTTTTCGAGGCACTTATTTGTATGCCGATGGTGTTGCCGCCAACTGTCATCGGCTATTATTTGCTGGTGGCATTCAGTCCGCAAAATGCCTTTGGGAAATTCTTGGAAAATGCGTTCGACATCCGGCTGGCATTTTCGTTTGAGGGCATTTGGATTGCCAGCATTATTGCCGGATTGCCGTTTATGATACAGCCTCTTCAAAACGGACTTGCCGCACTGCCGGTCAGTTACAAGGAAGCGGCTTATACACTTGGAAAATCACGAACGACTACCTTTTTCCGTGTGTTGCTGCCCAACATAAAACCTTCCGTCATTACGGGCGTTGCGCTCACTTTTGCCCATTGCATCGGCGAATTTGGTATTGTGCTCATGGTGGGCGGAAATATACCCGGCGAAACGCGCATCGCCTCCGTTGCCATTTACGATGAAGTGCAAACCTTGAATTACGCTGTAGCCAACCGCTATTCATTGACCCTATTCCTCATCTCTTTCGTGTTGCTGGTCATCATTTACAGTATTAACAAACGATTTAGAATAAGTTCAGCCATAAGTACGTGATGCAAATCAGTTTGCATTAAACCGATTGCGTGGTCGTCCCGAAGGGACGGGAGATTTCAAGATACAGTTGCGCAGATGCCCCGAAGGGGCAAAAGATTTCAGCCCCACATGCAGCGGAGCGGAATGTGGGGTTACGAAACGACACCGCCAATGGAGTTCTGAAAGGACGATACAAAATGCAACCTGTAATATTCGGTCGTTCTTTCAGAACTTTCCAAATGGCATTATTCGCAAACCCTACATTCCGCTTCGCTGCATGTGGGGCTGAAATCTCCTGTCCCTTCGGGACGGTCGTGAAGCACTAATATAATATAAACTAATTGCAGCATATACTTAATCATGATTTATTTGAACGTAGAACAGATGATGCTGACTTCCGAAGGCAAGCGCAAACTGCAAGTCAATGTTCAAATCCCCGATAGAGGTTTGGTGGCGTTTTACGGCAAATCGGGTGCCGGAAAAACCACTCTTTTGCGCATGATTGCCGGACTGTTGAATCCCGACAAGGGAATTATTCGCATTAATGACAGGGTTGTCTTTGATTCCTCGTGTCGCATCTGCCTGTCGCCGCAAAAGCGGAACATCGGGTTTATGTTTCAGGATTACGCCCTTTTTCCCAATATGAGCGTGGAACAAAATATTTGTTTTGCACAGAAAAAAGACAAAGCCTTTGTCAATCAGCTGCTCGAAACCTTTGAACTCGACACCCTCCGCAAGCAAAAGCCCGACAAACTCTCCGGCGGACAACGCCAGCGGGTAGCCTTAGCTCGCTCGTTAGCCCGCAAGCCGGATATTCTGCTGCTCGACGAACCCCTCTCGTCGCTTGATGCGGAAATGCGTCTTTCCCTCCAGTCGGAAATTATGAAAGCGCACGAAATGTTCTGTTTTACCACCCTGATGGTCAGTCACGACAGGGAAGAAATCAAGCGAATGTCCACGCATGTGCTACGTTTTGGCACGGGGGAGATGGATCGTTTGCTGCTGCCGGAGGAAATTTGAACGGGGGAATTATACCGGTTAGATGCTTCCTGCTATCTTTGCACCCTCATAAATTAAATAACATCATTATGGAAAAGAAAGTGTATTGCAGAGACACCAAGATCATCACCGAAAAGACAAAGTTCTACGAATTGTCCGGCAACCCCAAGCCCTGTAAGATACGATATCCGGATACCGATTACGATGAAAACGGCTATCCCATAGGCACGCCGGTGGATGTAGTCTTTGAAGAACTGTATGCTAGCCTAGCCGAACATTACGGCTTTGACATACGCACTTTACGGTAAAAAACAAACAAACCATGACTGTTAATTATGAAAAAGTACACTGTTATTATCTCTGTCAATGCAAAACTTGACATTGCAGATTTGGATTATTATATCCGCAATGGGTTGAAAGCACCTTCAACTGCAGACCGCTACGTGGACGGATTGTATAAAGCCATTCGGATGCTCTCCTCGTCTGCGGATTCCAAGGCTGTCAGCCAAAGCGATTATATCCAATCCCGCTACGGACCCAATGCCCGGCATATCGTCTTTAAGAAGATGGTTGTCATTTATCGTATTGAAGATGACTTTGTTCACATCAAACGGGTTATCCCCGGCAGCCTTATCCGCTGAGTGTTTTCTCCTGCCGGTAAATAATTCCGTTTTTATCCTTGTCAAGGAAAAGCGTCCGGACTGTTTAGTTCGGACGCTTTTTTATTACATTCTGGTATAAACGTTCTGTTTCCTCCTACATTTATGTAGCGTCTCTCTTCTCTTCATTCAATCCCATAATTCCCTCCTGTTAGTTAAACTGCTTATTAGCAACTTCCTGATGCCGTTATTTTTCTTTTGAATAACGCTTTGTCGGTTGTGGCACCGTGTTTGCATGACTATTGATAGTGATTACTGCATTTTATTTACAAATTGTTTTAAACATATTAAGGTATGAGAAAGATTGCTATTTACGGTAAGGGCGGCATTGGTAAATCAACCACTACGCAAAACACGGTAGCCGGTTTGGCGGAACTGGGTAAAAAAGTGATGGTAGTGGGTTGCGACCCGAAAGCCGATTCAACACGTTTGCTACTGCACGGTCTGGCACAGAAAACGGTCTTGGATACATTGCGCGATGAAGGCGAAGACGTGGAATTGGATGATGTGATGAAGGAGGGATTTAAGAACACAAGCTGTGTGGAATCAGGCGGGCCGGAACCGGGCGTTGGCTGTGCCGGTCGCGGTATTATCACTTCCATCAACTTGCTGGAACAATTAGGTGCCTACGATGCCGACAAGGAATTGGATTATGTATTCTATGATGTATTGGGCGACGTTGTTTGCGGCGGTTTCGCCATGCCGATTCGAGATGGGAAAGCGCAGGAAGTGTATATTGTATGTTCCGGTGAAATGATGGCGATGTATGCAGCCAATAATATTTGCAAATCAATCGCCAAGTTTGGCAAAGTGGGTGATGTTCGTTTGGGCGGTTTAATCTGCAACTCCCGCAAAGTCGATAATGAAGCCAATATGATTGAAGAGTTTGCCAAGCAGCTCGGTACACAAATGATTCATTTCGTTCCTCGCGACAATATGGTGCAACATGCGGAAATTAACCGCAAGACGGTGATTGACCATGCTCCCGAACATTCACAGGCAGACGAATATCGCGCTTTGGCGAAAAAGATTGATGCCAACACCTTGCATGTTATTCCTACTCCGCTTTCCATGCAATCACTTGAAGACTTGTTGACAGGCTTCGGAATACTCAACTGATTAATCATCCACTTTTTATTTATAACTATTATGCAATATCTGATAAGAGCTATTGTCCGTCCGGAAAAATCGCCTGTGGTGATGAAGGACTTGTTTAATGCGGGCTTTCCTGCTATAACCAAACTCTCCGTATTTGGTCGAGGCAAACAACGCGGTCTGAAAGTAGGAAACGTCACGTATGACGAACTTCCGAAAGACCTGTTGATTATTGTGATTGAAGACAAAGACAAAGACTTTGTAGTGGAAACGATTATCGAATCGGCTCGTACAGGTGCAAAAGGACAAGCCGGCGACGGAAAGGTTTTCGTTACCCCTTTGGAAGAGTCCTACACCATCTCAAGCGGGAAAAAGAATACCTAATATATTATTCAGATGAAACTTATATTAGCAATAATAAGAATAGCCAAAATGAGCGACACCAAACAGGCTTTGGCGGATGCGGGACTTCCTTCTTTCACAGCAATGCCCGTATTGGGGCGTGGTATAGGTCATGGCGATTTTAAGAAAATCAAAGAGGCTGAATTGGCGGACGAAGCACTTGAGCTTATCCCGGATGTACCCCGTTTGAAGTCGAAACGGATGATTACTCTGGTAGTGACCGATGATAAGAAAGATATGGCAGTCGAAACAATCATCAATACCAATCGTACCGGCAAGAGCGGTGACGGGAAAGTCTTTGTTGTCAATGCGCTCGGTTCATACAGTGTGCATACGGGCGAATCGGGAGATGCTACTTTAGATTAAATAATCAATGAAATCAGAATTATGATTGACAAGAACGATAAACCCAAGAATGCGGATGCACTGATTGCCGAACTGCACGAGTTCAGGGATGAGGTGATAACCAAGTATCCGAAGAAAGTAGCCAAGAAAAGAGCGAAATCCATTGTGTTGAGCGATGGAGACAAGCCTCCTCAGATACAAGCCAACGTGCGGACTATTCCGGGTATTATCACCCAGCGCGGCTGTACGTATGCCGGTTGCAAGGGGGTAGTATTAGGACCCACCCGCGACATTATCAATATCACGCACGGGCCTATTGGTTGCGGTTTCTATTCTTGGCTTACCCGTCGCAATCAAACGAAGCCGGTGAATGAAAACGATCCCAACTTCATCCCTTACTGTTTCTCTACCGACATGCAGGATTCAAACATCGTGTTCGGCGGAGAAGAAAAGCTCAAGCAAGCAATTCGCGAAGCCTACGAACTCTTTCATCCCAAAACGATTGCCATTTTCTCTACCTGCCCTGTGGGATTGATTGGCGATGATGTGCATCGGGTAGCCCGCCACATGAAAGAAGAGATTGGCGACGGCATCAATATCTTCGGTTTCTCTTGCGAAGGCTATCGGGGTGTATCGCAATCAGCCGGTCACCATATCGCCAATAACGGTTTGTTTAAGAACCTGATTGGTCGTGATGATGAAGTAAGGGGACAATTAAAATACAGGGTAAATCTCTTGGGGGAATACAATATCGGAGGCGATGCCTTTGAATTGGAACGTGTCTTTGAGAAATGCGGCATCAACCTGCTGGCTTCTTTCAGCGGTAACTCTACCATACAGAAGTTTGAGAATGCCCATACAGCCGACCTTAACATGGTGATGTGTCACCGCTCCATCAACTATGTGGCAGAAATGATGGAGAAGGCTTTTGGTATCCCTTGGATAAAGGTGCAGCCTATCGGTGCCAATTCCACAGCCAAGATGTTGCGCAAGATTGCTCAATACTTTGGCGACAAGGAATTGATAGATACAGTAGAGGCTGTGATTGCCGAAGAGATGATTGAAGTGAATAAAGTGCTCGAACAGGCACGCAAGCGCACGGCAGGCAAAGTGACTATGCTTTTTGTGGGCGGTTCGCGGGCGCATCACTATCAGGACTTGTTTGAGGAATTAGGCATGACTACGGTAGCCGCCGGTTATGAATTCGGTCACCGCGACGACTACGAAGGTCGTTCCGTCATACCCACCATTTCGATAGATGCAGACAGTCGCAACATTGAGGAAATCACGGTTACGCAGGATGAAACCCGTTATCGTCCGCGCAAAACGGAAGAAGAACTCAAGGCATTGGAAGCGGAAGGCATGGAATTTAACGAATATCACGGTATCATGCAGCAAATGGAAAAGGGAGCGTTGGTAATAGACGACCTTAGCCATTACGAAATGGATCAACTGATAGAGAAGTACAAACCCGATATATTCTGTGCCGGTATCAAGGAAAAGTTCTGCGTGCAGAAGATGGGTATCCCCTTGAAACAGCTTCACAACTACGATGTGGGCGGCCCTTATGCCGGCTTTCAAGGTGCTGTCAATTTTTATAAAGACATAGAAATGATGGTTGGTGCCACTATCTGGAAAGAAATAAAAGCTCCTTGGGAAAGTGAAGATTATGTGGAAGCCTCCTTTGCTTACTAACTCATGTTACACAGATGTCCTGAAAGGGCAAGAGATTTCAGCCCCACATGGAGCGAAGCGGAATG